>NZ_DCEA01000107.1:0-156530 GCF_002316705.1 Syntrophomonas sp. UBA1041 | reverse complement strand
GGCCTTCGGTACAATAGGCAAAGGCAAACTGCCCGACGTTGCAGATATTTACGGGGAGATCATGCGGCTGCTCAATCCAAGCATATAGCATATAAATGTTGTGGTACCTTTGTATATAGCATCGTCCGCGCTTGCTCAATCTAAGCATACCGCATATAAATGACCGGCCCCTGCGAGTGAGCCCCGTTGCTTTCCCCGGGAACCTGCCGCTAAAATTATAGGACCTTTCCTCCCGGAACGGCTCGCCGCCAGCGAACTGCTTCGCTAACCTTTCTACCCGTCAACCCCCTCTCCGGTACCCTGGAAGAATTGAACAGCAATAAGCGGAAGCCAAGGGCTGTTAAAACAGAAAAAATGGTTTATACTATTTTGAAATAATAGGATAAGAGAAACATCTTCAAAAATCGATGGGAAAAGTTCCCCTGACAGCGAGGCAAAATGATGAACAGAATAGCGGGAAGCGGCTGTGAAACACGGGAGTCAGCAGCAGTGATGGCGGCACTTCCGGAAATTGAACGAAGCATCATTAAAAAATATAGAAAGCCTGTATGGTCAAAATTTATAAAAGCCATCAAAGATTTTCATTTAATTGCGGATGGGGATAAAATCGCGGTAGCGGTTTCGGGGGGCAAAGACAGCACCCTGATGGCTAAATTATTTCAAGAGCTGCATTGCCACGGCATAAGAAATTTCGAATTGGAGTTTATCGCCATGGATCCGGGCTATCATAAAGATATCCGGCAGCTATTGATAAACAACTGCCGGCAGTTGAATATCCCGATTCATCTTTTTGAATCCGATATCTTCAAGGTTGTAGATAAGATTGCCCAGGATTATCCCTGCTACATGTGCGCCAAAATGCGCCGCGGTGTTCTCTATGCCAAGGCTCAGGAATTGGGATGCAATAAACTGGCACTGGGTCATCATTTTAACGATGTCATTGAAACCACGCTGTTAAATATGTTTTACGCCGGCTGCTTCAAAACCATGCTGCCCAAATTAAAAGCCCAGAATTTTTCAAACTTGGAATTAATCCGGCCTCTTTATTACGTGGAAGAAAAGTTCATCGAGAAATTCATCAATGAAAGCGGAATAATGCCTTTGAATTGCGCCTGCATGGTGGCGGCTGAAAAAACCGGCAATAAGCGCTATGAAATAAAAACGCTCATTCAGGAGCTAAAGAAGAAAATCAAAAATGTGGACAAACTGATTATGAAAGCAGGGCAAAATGTGCATCTGGAATGTATTCTCGGGTGGCAAAAGGATGGGCAGGAATACTCGTACCTGGATTATTACGATCAAGAATAATACCCACCACTTTCATGCAATACCCCCCTTATAAGCGTCTATCTAATGACCAGACCCTATATACCCTCCATTCTTTTTTAAGGTTTAACCGGCTTTTTTCCCAACTGGTTTAAACAACAATCATTCCAAGTAAAATACGACTTGCATGATACGGGCGCCGGTAGAATACTTAGATGAAACCGGGTGGGCCTTTTATCAGGCCCGATAAATCACAGGCGGCGGAAACGCAATCCCCAAGGCCGGCGCCGTGCCCTCATGCCCATAAACTACCAGGGCTTATAAAGAATGCGTTCTTCTCCGCCGCAGAACCTGCGGGTCAGTTCTATCAGGTTCTCGGTGGCAGCTTTCAGGTCATCAGAAGTGACCGCCGGGTTTCCTTGTATGATATAGAAGCATTCCTTCGTATGCAAGGTTACTTTGGTTTTTTCCACCTGTCGAACTTCAAGTCTGCAGATAATATCGTTATTATCGTCAATATAAGCATACTCGCCGGGTTTGACCAAAGCAGGCTCCCGGCTGCCGATAGGCCAAAAACTCTCCTGACCGTTTGTCATTCTGAGGCGGACATTTCCGCCAATAGATCTGACATCATGGGCCCCCAGCGCCAGACGGCTGGTCAATGATACTAAATTGTAAATATCAACCAGCAAATTCACGCGCGGCAAATGTCCGGTCTTCAACAGAAACTTCAGCAGGTTCTCGGAGGCAGCAATCGTTTTTCGGTTGGAGCATCCGGCCCGTTCATGCAGCTGGCGAAAGCCCTGCAGCAAAGGATCTCTTTTGATATTTTCAAGGGATAAATCCTGCAGCACCTGCCTGGTCTCCCGCTCAAAAAATGCATCGAACTCGGGCGTGCTTTTCTGGTTATCGATTCCCTGTACAACAATGGCTGCCACCGTCAGCCCCAACGCGAGAACTTCATCATCTACGTCAAAAGTTATTTTGCAATCATTCATTGTTCTTCTCCCGGAGTATAATTCTTAAGGCGATATGGAGACGCTAAACTCCCTTACAATGACAAAAAAAGACCGGTCTGCATATTGAAAATGCAACCAAGCCTCCAGTTTTTCCGGTCAACCTTAAATAAAAGCAATTATATGCAAGTAAATAAATATGTTTACTTATATACCTGAGTATATAGCGTTTACTTACGTATGTCAACGCCGTTTTCTTCGTCGTCCGCTACCACTTTCTATTAAAACCGCTAACATCAATGAAAAGCACTGTGCATTGCCCGTGACGCTGATTGACATTGTTTAGCGGCATATACAAGTATAATAGACAGACATTGTACATACAATGGATGTGTATCGGTCGACTTTTTCCCTTGCGCCGCGTATAATATATATGGATGTAAAGCACTGAAAGGAGACAACGGCTATGAAAGCCCAAAACGACGTGCGGGTGACAATCCGTGTTGACAAAGACCTGAAAGAACGTGCCGAAAGCTTGTTTGACCGCTTGGGTATGAATATGAGCACAGCGCTCAACATTTTTCTGCGCAAGGCGGTCGATGAAGCAGCCATTCCTTTTCCCATCAGTGTAAAAAACTCCGGTTTCGGTTCCGGCTACTCTTCGGGCGACATCACAAACGCGTTTAAAACTGCCGTCCAGAGCGAGGTCGCGGAGAATCAGCGAAAAGGATTACCGGTGGCGCGATATGACACAGATACAAAGCGGGCATATTTAGAATTTGCCAATGGGACGCGGGAATATGTCAATGGCTGACAACTTGCGCAAACCTGCCGTACTGGCTTTCGCGGGACCGAACGGTTCGGGGAAGACCACAGTAACGCGCAGGCTTCCGGTCTTTGGAACCTATATCAACGCAGACGACCTGAAAAAGGAGTACGATATAACCGACCTTGAAGCCGCCCAGCATGCTGAGTCGCTTCGCAATAAACTTCTCAACAGCGGTGTCGATTTTTCATTTGAAACAGTTTTATCCACTGAAAGAAATCTATTATTATTACAAAAAGCCAAAGCACTCGGATATGAAATACAATGTGTTTATATCCTGACTTGCGACGAGAATATAAATGTTGCCCGGGTCAGGGCGCGTTATGCAGCCGGCGGTCATAATGTGCCGGAGGACAAAATCCGGGCGCGCTATCATCGTGCGCTGGCTCTTCTGCCGCAACTGATTCATGTATGCGACAAGATTCTGGTTTATGACAACACAGATATACCTTCCTTGATTTTCAGCAAAGAAAACGCATATTCTGAAGTTTTTCCAAACAGCCATTGGCCCGAATCCGCGCTGCGAAAACTACTGGGATTATAAGGAATCCGAGAATATCCAGCCCGGATATTTATCAAGCTCCCTATCGGTGTGGATTATCGAGTCAGACATTTCGCAGCTTGACAGGGCATCAGGAAACTCCCTCCACCAGGCTGCGAAAATACCTGCAGTTCTCCACGATATCGGGTCCGTGTTTGAACAGTCCTCCGCCTACCAGGAAAATAACATCTGAGCCATATACCCGGATCATGTCGGGTATGCTGCCGATGCTCATCCCTCCGCCGGGACAGGGAAAAATTGTTTTCAGATGCCCCATGGAAACCGAGGTTCCCTGAACAATGCTTCTGCACTCTTCCCGGCTGAAAGAAAAACGCCCGCCAAAATTGGGATAGATGCTTCCGTCGGCTCCGGCCAGGCGTGTGATTTGTCCGAATAAAGCGAAATGAGAGAGGCCATGCTGCGGACTTAAAACATAGCTTCCCAGCAGAGCGGGATGACTGAAAATAGGCAGACCCAGTCTGTCATCCTCCGCCAGGCTGCGCATGGTGTCAAATCCCACCAGGCCGGGTGCGACCAACAGCCCCCCGGCGCCACAGTCCCGGGCAAAGCTGGCGCGTTGAGCCACTTCACCATAAGGTGCGGTAACGTTGGCTACATAGATACACTGTTGTCCGGTTTCCCGGTTGGCGCGTTCTACGGCTCGGGCACAGAGTTGAACTCTTTCGTGAAAAGGGGCATAGTCCTGGTTGGTGAGGCCGTGGTCGTCTTTGATGATGTCTATCCCTCCCAGGGCCAGCTGATAGGCCAGGCGGGCCAAGTCCTCAGCAGACAGCCCCATGGGCTTGAGAGCCGAAAAAAGCAAAGGACGCTCAGCCACATTCAACCGCTCTCTCAATCCCCTCTTGCCGAATCTGGGTCCCCGGTAAGCTTTAGTTATGGATTCGGGCAATCTGATTTCTTCTACCCGATAACCGGGCTTGATGCTGATGTTGCCAAAGATCACGTTTAAAAGCTGGGTCAGTTCCCGGGCGGCGGTTTCTATCGCAAAGCTGACCGTGACTCTGTAGCTGTCCGCTGCCTCCGGTTGGAAATCTTCTATCCGTCCCACGATATGCTCCCGGATAACCCCCTCGGGCACCAATTCCCCCGGGAATTCCACGGTCTGCTCCAGGCAGATATCTTCGGCCTTGCTATAGGCATCGGTTTCGCTTCCCGCCAAACGATATACGATAGAGAATCTTTCCATAATCAATGCCTCCGCTGGAATTTAATGTGGCCGGGACAATATGGATAAAGGCTAACTCTAGCCCATTTGTGGCCGGCATGCGCCATACGCGTATCAAACCCGAAACTGCGCTCTGGCTTCACTAAATTCAACTCCTTATAAATGCGGCTACATCAGGGTCCCGGCGCAAGCGTTCCATATCTTCCGGCGACGGCAGAACCGGCTTGTCGCGCTCAACGTTGACCAGGCAAAGAAAGCCAAAAGGCGTCCCTTGGCTGGCCCGAAATTGGTGCCAGGTATGAGCCGGGATGGTTATGACGTCTTTTTCCTGCACGGGAAAAACCTTGTCGCCTACAAGGGCCTCCCCTGCTCCTCTAAAAATGATGACCAGATGGGCATGTTCATGATGTTCTAATGTGGAATATCCTTCCGGGGCAATTTCAAAATAGCGTAGTTGACAGGGAATATCCGCCAGCTCTTCAGATAGAATCTGCTTCGTGATGCGTTTATAATGATGGCCTTCCTCCTTATAAGGAAGAACCGCAATGTTTTCCCATTGATAGTCTCGCAAATGCCGGATCAGCATATCCTTTCCCCTCTCCGATTTTCTGTGATGCCTTATGACATCCCTGGTATTATTTCTATTAGCGGGAATTGCTTAAACTCCTGCCTTGCAGACGAAAATAAAGAACCTTGCCTGTCTTTACTGCGATATTCAGAACCGCTCCCCGGTTAATGCCTAGTATTTATGTATGTTTACTCATCTTTGAGTATATAGAATTTAAAAGCCTCTGTCAATGAGCGGCAAACGGCTGTATTTGTTTGAAATGCGGCTGTCATAATTTTCTCCTTTGAGGATGATTAGAACATATGTTTGCTTAAGTCGTTTTATATGGTATACTGAAATCATCTTCAAGAACATATGTTCTCGGAAGGCTTTGCCTCTGCTTATGCCCGGGGCAAGATATCCGGCCTAAAGCTAAACGTAAAAAATGTCTTGTGGGGTGAGTCATATGGATACCATGGCCAAGCTGGCCATTTTAACCGGCGCCGCCAGGTACGATGTTGCCTGCGCTTCCAGCGGGGTGTCCCGGAAAAATGAAGGCGGAATAGGCAACGCCAAATCCTTCGGCATCTGCCATTCCTGGTCCGACGACGGGCGCTGCATTTCTTTATTGAAGGTCCTGGTCAGCAATGACTGCATTTACGACTGCCGTTACTGCGTGAACCGCCGCTCCAACAACATACCCCGGGCCAGCTTTACCGCCCGGGAAATTGCCGATCTGACCCTTCAGTTCTACCGGCGCAATTATATCGAAGGCCTGTTTCTCAGCGCGGCGGTGGAGGTTTCACCCCACCATACCATGGAAAAGATGGTCCGGATCCTGACCTTGCTCCGCCAGGAATATGAATTTCACGGTTATATCCATGTAAAAATCATCCCCGGCGCCGACCCGGTCCTGATCCAGCAGGCCGGACTGCTGGCCGACCGCATGAGCGTCAATATAGAACAGCCCAGCGAACAAAGCCTGCGCCTCCTGGCGCCGCAAAAGTCCCTCCCTATGCTCTATACACCCATGCAGCAGGTCCGGGATCAAATCCTGATCCATAAGGAGGAGCGCAAACGATTTCGTCATGCTCCCAGATTTGCACCCGCCGGTCAATCCACCCAGATGATTGTCGGGGCCAGCCAGGACAGCGACCTGACTATCCTGCATACTACCCAGGCCCTGTACCGGGCTTTCGGCCTGAAGCGCGTATATTTTTCGGCCTATGTTCCGGTCAATCAAGACTCCCATCTGCCGGCCCTGGCCACCGCCCCGCCGCTTTTGCGGGAGCACCGCCTTTACCAGTCGGACTGGCTGCTGCGCTACTATCATTTTCAAGTCGAGGAGATCGTCGATCCGGTCCACCCTCAGCTGGAGACCGAAATAGATCCCAAAATGGCCTGGGCGCTGCGCCACCCGGAATTTTTCCCTCTGGAAATCAACCGGGCTGCTTACGAAGAATTGCTCCGGGTTCCAGGCATCGGGCTCAAGTCAGCCTGGCGCATCCTGACCCAGCGGCGCCTGGCGGCCCTTTCCGCTGACCAGTTAAAAACCCTGGGCGTGGCTTACAAACGAGCCCGGCATTTCATCACCTGCAAAGGGGTTTATGCCGGCAGCCGGCCCTTTGATCCGTTAACAATTCGCCGCAGCATCCTTCCCCCGGCTCCATCGGCGCAGCAGTTGACCCTGTTTTAATTTTTATTCTGCATAAAGGAGGAAGGCTGTGGATTATTTATACGACGGCAGCTTTGACGGCCTTTTGACCTGTATTTATTATCATTATTACCAGGAAGCCGCGGACGGCATCTATGCCCGGGAATCTTACCAGCCCTCCCTGTTGGTCGAGAGCGGACTGGTGTGCAGCAATCCCGATTATGCCGCCCGGGTATACAAGGCCATAGAGGAAAAAATATCGGAGGCTGCTTTGGCCCGGGTCTATTATGCTTTCCTTTCTTCCTGCCCCGGCAAAGAGAACATCATTCTAAACTATCTCCGTTTAGGCTTTCGCATGGGTTCCAAAATAGATTTTTACCATTCTCATCCCCAGGTCCATCCGTTGCATAAAATAGCCTGCCAGGTCACCCGGGAAGTTCACCGTTTCTTAGGATTGCTGCGCTTCGCCGACCAGGGTAAGTTTTTATACGCCAGCCTGGCTCCCGATCATGATATTCTTCCCCTGATCGCCGATCATTTCGCGGAACGCCTGGCCGGCGAACGCTGGGTCATTCACGACCAAAAAAGAAATGGGGCCATTGTTTACGACGGGCAAACCAGCCCCGAAAAAAAGCCGTACCCGCAACGCCGGTGGTATCTGATTGATTTAGACACTGTCCCGGCATCCTTCCTGCCGGAAGAAGACGGCTACCAGGAGCTTTGGAAGCTTTATTTTACTGAAATCAGCATCAATTCCCGGCGCAATCCCCGCCTGCAAGCCCAGTTCATCCCCCATCGCTATCGCCAGCACCTGGTCGAATTTCAAGCAAGCCGGAATGGTTTCCGCCTTGCGGAAAATGCTGCATTGCCTTTGATACGGCGTGAATAAAAAGGGGGTTGTCGACCAGCAACCTTAAAAACCAACTGCCAGGTCGTCCACTACTATGATTTTGCTTTTGATCATCCCCATCCAGCAAGTATAAACGAATTCCCCGCTTTCCAGGGGGGTAAATTCCACCAGGTTCTGGCCCGGAGAAAATTCCCGGTCGATGGCAAACTTGGGAATATGAATGGCCTTATTGCATTCGTTTAGATTTTCGGCGTCCACCTGAATGATCCAGTGGACCGGAATTCCTTTTTGCACCACCAGGGGTACAAAGCGGTCTGGCTTCAGGGATATGGTCACAGTTTGAACAGGACCCTCGATCCTGGCTACAGCCGCTTCTCCCTCGACCGTGATGCTTTGCGAATGCAATATAGAGGGTAGGTGTATCATAACGCCTGACAGGGACAATCCCCTCCCCACCATGACCAGGCCCAGAACCACCACCAGTGCCGCACTGGCTTTGAGGATGGCATTGATCCTGTTTTTATTCACCAAAGAATTGACCGCGCCCAGGGAGAATAACAAGGGGACGGTTCCCAGGGAAAAGACGAACATGGACAGGGCACCGAAAACCACACTGCGCGTACTCAAAGCATATAATTGAACAATCTGCAAAGGCCCGCAGGGCATGAGCCCGGTCAGCAAGCCAATGTAAAAGGGGCCGTGATCTTGATTGGCCAGCACCTTGCGGGCGGCGAATTTGGGCATGGGGATCGTGAGTCTGCGTAAAAAAGGAAAAATATCCAGCAAATGAATCCCCATAACAATCATAAAAAGGCCGCCCAGCAAGGGGATGATGCCTTTCCATACGCCGGAAAAGCTGATCACCTGCCCCAGTCCGCCCACCACGGCTCCCACCAGGGTGTAAGCGATGACTCTTCCTCCGTTGTATTTCACTGCGGGCAGCAGCCAGGCATAGGATTTCTGTATATCATCTTGTTTATAGCGAACGGTCTGGGAAAGGGTGATGCCGCCGCACATGCCGATGCAGTGAAAAGAGGTCAGTACGCCCAATGCAAACAACAGGCCATAGCTGGCGTCTTTCCCCAGCTGGGAAAAGTATTTCAGCATATACAAATCTTTCAAAAACTGCCAGAGATCGAAATGAAGCCAGCGCTGCAAAACAAAATAGAGCCCGGCCAGAACCACCACCCCGGCCAACAACCTTCTCACCATTCTCCAACTGCCGCCCGGTTGGGGATCGACTCCGCCATGCCCGCTTTCTACTTCATAGCCCATTTCGTCAGACATAAAACCACCTCCATAAGTCACCCCGGCTGAATGCAGGGTCGTCAATTCAATCTAAAACCTTTGAGGCGCAGGGAGTTTAACAGCACCGATATAGAGCTTAAGGCCATGGCGGCCGCGGCTACGACTGGATTCAAATACCCGGCGGCGGCGATGGGGATGCCGATAATATTGTAAATAAACGCCCAAAACAGGTTCTGCTTGATGGTGCGCATGGTAGCAAAAGACAGTTGAATTGCAGCCGGAACCGCCGTTAAATCATCTTTTAACAGTACAATATCGCCGGTTTCAATGGCCACATCCGTTCCGGTTCCCACCGCTATGCCGATATCCGCCGCCGCCAGGGCCGGGGCGTCGTTGATCCCGTCTCCGACCATAGCCACCTTTTTCCCCTGTTTTTTAAGACTTTCAACGGCTTGTGCCTTTTTATCCGGCAATACTTCCGCCAGAACATTTTTTATGCCCACCCGCTCGGCGATGGCCATGGCGGTTTGGGTATTGTCGCCGGTCAGCATATACACTTCCAGCCCCATTTTGCTCATCCGGGCCACCGCTTCCTGGGAATGGGCCCGAATTTCATCCGTAAAGGCTATAATGGCGGTCAGTTTTCCGTCGACAGCCACATAACTGAAGGTCTTGCCTGCATTTTGCAAAGGGATAAGCAGGTTCTTGGCATGATCTATGGCTACGCCGCGATCTTCCATCAACTTCCGGGTGCCGATTAAAACGGTCCTTCCCAGGCCCTGCGCATAAATGCCCTGACCGGGAATAGCTTCAAAGCGCCGGGACTCTGCGGCCTCCCGGGAGAAGAAGCGCTTATATTTTTGGTATATGGCGGTTCCTAGGGGATGCTCCGATTTTTTTTCCGCCATAGCAGCGATTTCCCAGATGCTGCTTTCACTAAATTCCTCATCGTCCCCGGCAATCAAAAGCAGATCACTTACCGCCAGTTTACCAGTGGTAATGGTGCCTGTTTTGTCCAGCAGGACCGTATTTATTTTGCATACATTCTCCAGTACTTCACCGTTTTTTATTAAGATCCCGTTTTGGGCTCCCTTCCCCATTCCCACCATGATGGCGGTGGGGGTGGCCAGGCCCAGAGCGCAGGGGCAGGATATGACCAGAACCGATACGGCAGCTACGATGGCCTTGTCAATCAGGAATACTTGTGCGCTATAAATAAAGAAAAACCAGATGCAGAAGGTGGCCAGGGAAGCCAGAATAACTACCGGAACAAAAACCCCCGCTACCTGGTCGGCGATTCTTTGGATAGGCGCTTTACTGGACTGGGCGTCTTCAACCAGCTTGATGATGTGGGCTAAAACGGTTTCATTGCCTACCTTGAGAGCTTTTATTTTTAAGGCGCCATGCTTGTTTATGGAAGCCCCGGTGACAAAATCATTAACTTGTTTGTCCACCGGAACACTCTCTCCGGTCAGCATGGATTCATCCACGCTGGAGTACCCCTCCAGCACAACGGCGTCCACCGGAATTTTTTCCCCCGGCCGGACAATAATAATATCCCCGACTGCCACTTCATCGATGGGAATATCGATTTCACTGTCACCCTTTATGACTCTGGCGGTTTTAGGCCTCAACCCTATCAGGGTTTGTATGGCTGTAGAGGTTCTTCCCCGGGCCAGAGCCTCCAAATAATTCCCCAGCAGAATAAGGGTTATAATCGTCGCCGAAGCTTCAAAATATATATTTTTCATGCCGAAATAATACAGCGTTGTCTCAAAAAGCGATACATAAAGACTGTAGAAATAGGCGGCAGTGGTTCCCAGCACTACTAGCACATCCATAGTCGCCTTCCTCAGCTTTACAGAGTAGAAAGCATTCCTGTAAAAATTAAAGCCCATAATAAATTGCACCGGGGTAGCCAGGGCCAGTTGAAGCTCCCATTTATGAAGGCCGGCGGTTTTTACTCTTAAACTCTCGACAAAGAGACCCCAGGCAGTCTGGTTGTAAGGATCGAAAGTATCATGGCAAAATCCCAAGCCCCCCAAAATCATAGCCAGCAGCAAGGGAGAACTCAAAATGGCCGAGACGATAAACTGCTTTTTCAGTTTATTTCTTTCTCGGGTACTGCGGTCCAACCCGCTGCCAGAATCGGCCAGTTCGCCTTCTTCAACGAAAAATCCTAATTTTTCAATGGTTTTTTTGATTTCGCCCAGTTCAACGGCTGACGGGTCGTATTGCAGGGCCGCTTTTTCCGCTGCATAACTGACATTGACTTTTTCCACGCCGGCCAGTTTTTCCACTCCGGCTTCTATGATCGCCGAGCACAGCGTGCAAGTCATGCCGTATATTTTTATCGTAGCGTTTTCCACCATAAAGACCTCACTTGCTCCCAGCCGCCTCCGGGCAGCGGAAGGCGGGGGTTCTCTTCCCCATTGCCATGGCAGGCGGGAGGGCGGAGGGAAGGCCAGTTTTCCTTCCCCCCTGCCTGCCTTTATGATGCCTGAACGATTCGCCTGCAACTGTCTGAGGCGATGATCAGGAACATCGTCCGCTCGCTGTCAGGCGTTAGGGCAGCACCTGCTTTTTCTCCCGGGCGGCCCCTCTAATTCAGGGATACTTTTTCGAATTGGCGGGTTATGAGATCCGTAGCTTTGACCTGCCCCGGTTTAAGCGCGCCGCTGTTCTCCAGATCTTTGAGCCAGGGCGTAATATCGCTTTCCTTGATTTCTGAGCTTGTGGCAAAATAATGCACTCCCGTAACCGGGACATTGATCCATTCCGCGGTCAGCTGAATGGCTTCTTCCGGATTTTCGTTGCTCCATCTCTGGGCGGCTACGATTCCTTTGACAAACTTTTCAACCGTTTCCGGATTGTTCTTGATAAAATCGTTCCGGAAGTAGTAGAGGCTGGCCCCGGCCGCTTCTCCCAGATCCGTATCGGTGGAATCGGCGATTAAGATAAGGCCGGCGTCCTCAGCCGATTTATAGTAGGGCGGGTGCACCTGGGCCACATCCAGAATGCCCTGACTGGTTGACTGGATGACTGCTATATCGTTGGTAAAGGTAACCCATTCGATCCTGTCTCGGGGTACGCCGTCCTTATCCAGCAGGGTATTGAAAAGAAACTGGTTGCAGCTGTTGACGGTCCCGTTGGTCTTGATCTTTTCCCCGGCTTTATAGTTTTTCAGGTCCGAGATGGATCTGATCCCGGTTTCGGGTCTTACATACCACCTCATATGCCGAAATATGGGGTCCACTTCCGGTGACGGCTCCACCTGGTTTCTGGCCACCGCCGTCACCTGAGCCCCGCCCGCTTTGGCAATGGCCAGCAAATTAGGCTGGGCGGTGGCTACATCATTATTTCCGTTTAATACGGAGGGAAGAATCTGACTGGAAATCAGTTCGCCGGTATAAACCAGCTTGATGCCTTCTTTTTCCAGGAATCCTTTTTTGTCGGCCACCACCCAGACCGTGGAAGCGCAAATTTTATACGTGGGCACTTTCAATTCTATCAAGTCGGTCCGGGTTGAACTGACTAGCTGCAGTTTCCCGTTCAAAATAAGCTTCCATCCCTCCTCCAGCACCCGGGACAGAGGCGGAATAAACTTCGGATTGGCCCAGCCCGCCAGCGGCGCCGCCTGCCATAAAACAAAAAACAGAATGATGAAATAATAGCTTAATAAACGCTGGTTTGCTTCGCGCACCCATTTGAGCATGAAATACCTTCCTTATTTGTAAATTCCCTGCCGAAAGGAGACTCTCCCTGACTCCCCCGTTTACAGCGCCAGATCCTGTTTTATATAGGCAAAAGGATCTTCGGCATACCAGTCCTGGCGATAGGGCAACCTGACATGTTTAACCAGGTTCTGGCTGTAACTGGTGTTTTTAAGGGTTCGCGTGAGCCTGCGGGCCACCTCGTAAACGCCCACATAACCCATATAATCGTAGGCCTGACCGAACAAGGGGAAGACCGGTATACCCTGTTTATTGGCCCAGCCATTGCCCCCCGGATGGCCCACAAACACATCCGGTTTATACCTGGATAAAAGGTTGGCCTGCTCGAAAGGCTGGCCGGTTCCAATGTTGATGATGGCTTTCTCGCTTTCCGGGATTTCCGCCATCAACTCCTCCAACAGGCCTTCCCCGTAGCGGTCAAAGTGAAAGCCGCGCAGGCCCAGGACCTCCATGCCCAGACTGTGGAGCAATTCCGCGGTGGTGATGATCCTGATTTCACCGCCGCCCAGAAAAGCGGTTTTGCCTTGCAGAAACTGGCGATAAGGAGCCAAAGCCTGATTTAATTCCCGGACCTCGCTGTCGATCAACTTTTGCGCCTGCTCCTCCATCCCGAAAAACCGGGCTATATCCAGCAGCCACTTATTGGTGTTGGCAATGCCGATGGGAATGGTCCTCAAAATAAAGGGAACCCCGTATTTTGATTTCATATGCTCCACAAAATAATCGTCGTGGGTGGCGCATATGCTGACATTCAGGGCTGCTTCGAAGGAGTCCTCAAAGTCATCGGGATGGGCATAGCAGGGCAGTATCCTTACGTTGAGATCCAGCGACTGCAGCAGCTTCACCAATCCTTGCTCGTCGCTGCGGCTCATGGATGAAACATTGAGGACATTGACCGTGCGGCTGATGCGGTATCTTTTCTTTAACTCCTCGAGTTCGTCAATAATGACGGGATCTGCTTCCTCCTCTTCTATCCCCACCAGAGTCCTCAATATGCCGTGATAAACCGCGTCATAAGCCGTGGCCTGTATCCTGGTTTTGAATCCTTCGCAGTGCACGGGAACGATTCTGGCCGCCACCTGCTGCTGCAATTCCTCTATAAGCGTGTCGATATCATCGCCGATCAGGGCCGGAACGCAGCTATTCATAACAATAATGGCGCTGGGCCGGTATTCCCGGTCCGCGTACAAAATAGCCGACCGGAGCTTCTCTTCCCCGCCATTGATCACATCCACTTCATCAAGATTGGTATTGATCCAGCGCAGGCCGAAAGCATTGGGATCCCTCAGCTTCTGGTATCCTTTGGACACCCCCGCCTGGGCCACCAGGTTGGCGCCGCACCCGATCGGGCTGTGAACGATGATGACCGAATCTCTGATAGTATTCAAGATAGCCAGGCTGAGGGTTAGCTGGCAGCCCTGGCTTTGGGAGAAGGTACGGTTGTTGTTGAACAGACATCCTTTCTTGGATTGATTTGAAATATCGCAGCATGATCCTCCAAAGGCCATGCACGCTCCTAATCGCTCTTCACGAATGGGCGGCGTTTTTTCCTTGATGTAATCCATCTTTGGCACCCTCCTTTATCTATTTCCCACCAGAACGCTCAGGATATCTTCGGTCAATCTCAAAGCCCCGCTATATCCCGCATACCCCCGGTCCAGCACCACCCGGTTGGATATGGGATAGGTCACGGTTAACTGCGGGACCCCCAGCTTTTCCGCAATATCCCTGTCAATAGCGCTGCCCAGAATAAACCCCGGGTTGAAGCCTTCAAAATACCGCTGCCCCCTGCTTTGCCCCCAATGCCGGGCAATATACTTCCCCACATTGGAAGCGTCGGTATCGAATACCACTTCAGCTTCAATCCCTGATTCATAGCCGTTAAATTGACCCCTTACTGTATCTTTTTGCTCATCATCCAGAAAATCCGTTACGACCGCCAGGCCCGGCAGCCATCCCAAATCATCGGCCAGAAACCTGGCCAGGGCCTGGGTGTAATTGGAATCGCCCACTACCACCGCATAGCGCTGCAAATCGAGATCGCTGTAAACGTCCGCGATTCTTTCGAAGTAGCTGTAATAGCGAGCCTGTTCTTCCTTGATCACCTTCTCTACAAAAGCTTTTTCAATGCCCAAGGCGTTTCCTATGGCCCGCAAAAATCTTTGGCTGCCATGATCGCCGATGGGAAATGGCACGGTAATGTAGGGAACACTGTGCACTTCTTCAAAAACCTGGGCGGCTTCCACGCCAAAAGTATCGGACACCACAATGTTTAAAGCAGCCGCCGCGGAATTTTGCAAGTCTTCCAGTGTCTCTCCCTCTCCGAAAAAGGTGTTCACCCGGTAGCCCAGTTTTACCAGCAGGTCTTTGATAAGGGTGAGATTGCCTTTCCAGAATACATCCTGAATGGGAACCACTCCCCACAAATTCACCAGCCCCTTGTCTTTGGCCGGATTCTTCTCCACAAAGTCCTGAAACAGAGTCTTCAGTACGATTTCATAGCCTTTATAGTAATTCCCCCGGAATCCTCCGGTTTCAGCGCCGATGACCCGGGCCTTCCCTCCATTAAACTGCTTAATGGAATTATGGATGTTGTCTCCGATCATATCCACCATGCATCCGGTAATTACAAAATACAGGTCTCCGTCCACCAGCTTGATGGTATTGGCGATTTGTTCGCTGAGCCTTTCTTCCCCGCCGAAAACGATCTCCCGCTCGGATGTATTGGTGCTGGGTAAGGCCTGGCCCGCGCAGTACCCGCTGCCCATATATCCCGCCGCCTGGTTCAGGGCCGTGGCCACATTCCCGCCGCAGCCGGTGGCGGCGTGTAGAATAGGCACGGTGCGCGGCAATACTTTAATGGTTCCTACCGCCCCTCCCAGAGAGCAAACATACCGGGGCCGCTCCACAAATTTACTCATCGTGCTACCTCCCCATGAAGCATTGATCATCTTTTTGTGACCCATAAAAAATAGAGGCCACATTCACAAAGCGAATACGGCCTCCAGTTTTCTAGTCGGCTATTCTATATTAAATTATTCCTATATGATTAATAATAATTTACTGCACCATAAAACCTTTGTCAATAGTTTTTGACCTCGATTTAAGAACCCCAAGCAAATTTTGTTTCGACAAATATACCTAACGGATATCTCAGGCAAACTATGGCGTAGAAAGCCTCCTCCAAAGCGCTGTTTTGGCTTGCACATCAATCCGCTCAATATAACGCAGCTTGATAATTTATTCCCACCCAAATCAGCACCGGGCGGGAATACTATATTATGATAAAATTAACTGTCATCACCAGGCCCGGGCCTGCATGGCAATGTTTATCGCGGTCTGAATAAAGCCGCCAAATCAACCCGGCTATAAGAATATGGAACCTCAAAGTCCAATTCTCGCAATACCACCGTTGGCTCGTGTTATAATTACACAGGAGGATGAGCAATGGACATGACTAAAGAATTCAGTCTCGCACAACAATCAATCATAAAAGATATCAATCTGGCGGCGGACGGCTATCGCAAACTGGAATGGGTGCAGGGCCGCATGCCGGTTTTGACCCGTCTCAACCATGAATACGGGCAATCTCGCCCCCTGGCAGGCAAAACCGTGACCTGCTGCCTGCATCTGGAAGCCAAAACCGGTTATTTGCTGCAAACCCTGCAAACTGCCGGCGCCAACGTAGTAGCCTGTGCCAGCAACCCCCTTTCCACTCAGGATGATGTGGTAGCCGCTTTGGTCGACAGCGGCATTACCGTTTTCGCCATTCACGGTGAATCCATACCAGAATACCAGCGCTTTCTGGGTCTGGCCCTGGACGCCCAACCAGACGCCGTAATAGACGACGGCGCCGATTTGGTGACACTGCTGCACAAAGAACGGCGTGAACAGGCCCAGACCGTTATCGGGGCCTGTGAGGAAACCACCACCGGCATCGTGCGGCTGCGTTCCATGGATCGGGACAACGCCCTGCTCTTCCCGGTTATAGCAGTCAATGACGCCTATATGAAGTATCTCTTCGACAACCGCTACGGAACCGGGCAATCGGTTTGGGACGGAATCAACCGCACCACCAACCTGGTGGTGGCCGGAAAGAATGTGGTTGTAGCCGGGTATGGATGGTGTGGCAAAGGAGTGTCAATGCGCGCTCTGGGCATGGGGGCTAAAGTGATCATCACCGAGATAGACCCCATCAAGGCCAACGAGGCCATTATGGATGGTTTTCAGGTCATGCCTATGCTGGAAGCCGCCCGTTTAGGGGATATTTTCATCACTGTCACCGGCAATGTCAATGTAATCCGCAGGGAACATATGCAAAACATGAAGGATGGGGCTATCATGGCCAATGCAGGCCATTTTGACGTGGAGATTTCCAAACCCGACCTTGATTCCCTGTCTGTTGCCCGGCGGCTCTTGAAGAATAATATCGAAGAATTTGAACTCAATGACGGCCGCCGTTTATATCTCCTGGCCGAAGGAAGACTGGTAAACCTGGCCGCAGGGGACGGACATCCCGCCGAGGTCATGGATTTGAGCTTCTCTCTGCAGGCCATGTCACTGGTCCATCTGCTGCAAAACCGGCAAGAATTAGGCTGTCACGTCTATAACGTCCCCGCAGCCATCGACCAGCGCGTGGCCATGCTGAAGCTGGAGGCCGCAGGTGTGGACATAGACGCCTTAAGCCCGGAGCAGAAGGCGTATCTGGCTGATTGGGACACCAACCTGTGATAGGATAATTGCTGATCAGGCACCATCTCAGGCTTGATGGAATGATTGTTTTTTTGCATATCTAAACCGCCTTTCAGACATAATAGTTAATGCTATTGAGGAAAGGCGGTTTTGTTATGGAAACAACGGCTAAACGGTATTTATGGGTATTTTTCGCAATCCTGCTCATAATACTGGCAGGTGCTTATCTGATGAATCTTATCAATGCTCCCCAGTCCAAACCCCTGGGGGATAATCAGAGCACCCCTTCCTACTACACCGTGCGCGATGAAGCCGGCAATGTAATTCTGGAAACCGGCGTCCCCATTCAGGTCGACGACATATGGATCAGCGACCAGAATCAGCATTATCAGGTGACCAGGGTGGAAAGAGACCAGGCCTGGGCTGCCCTTAAGACCGCCGATAACTCGCCTTTGAAGTCAATGCTGAAACCTGACAGCCTTGCCGCTCAGCCGGTCCTGGGGCCCAGCATACCGGTGCAAACCCCGCCCCAGGACATTCATGTGGTGATTTACCACACTCACAGTGACGAATCATATGTACCTACTTCGGGTACCGCTTCCAAACCCGGAAATGGAGACGTGTATCAAATCGGAGCAAAACTGGCGGATACTTTTAAACTCAATGGCATCAGCGTCACTCATAGCCTGAACAATCACAACCCCCATGATATCAACGCCTACCATCGCTCCCGTCGAACTGCCACTCAGCTCTTGGCTGAGGGGCCTGATGCGGCCTTTGACATACACCGCGATGCAGCCCCGGCGTCGGCTTATCAAACTACCATTAACGGCATCCCCTGTGCACGGGTAATGATTGTTATGGGACGGTCCAATCCCAATTTCCAAACCAATCTGAATTATGCCCTGCAGGTCAAGGCGGCGGCTGATTCCCTGTATCCCGGGCTTTTGAGGGGCATCTTCATCGGACGCGGGAACTATAATCAGGATCTTTATCCCACCGCCCTGCTTCTGGAGGTGGGCACTCACGGGAACTACCTGTTGTCCGCAGAACGGGCCGTAACGGCGATGGGCGATGCCTTGATCGCGGTCCTGCGCAACCGTTAGCCGTCATCTCATCCGGACATCACTGGTTTAAAGCCATTATTTGGGCAGATTGCTTCTTTCCCGGAACCGATATTATATAATAATAAAAGTTGCAGGCTACTATTTTTAGCCTGAGGATACCGGGGAAGGGTGAGTTTTTGAAAATCGCACCGAAATGGCAGGTTCTAACCATTGTCTGTCTGGGCATCTTTATGGCCACCCTCGATGGGAGCATATTAAATATCGCCAATCCCACCATTGCCCGCAGCCTCGGGGTCGATCTACAGCAAATCCAATGGGTGGTGACCGCTTATATGCTGGCTGTCACTGCTACCCTCCTGTTTCTCGGCAACCTGGGCGATAGGATCGGCAGCAACAAGATTTACACAGCCGGTTTTTTAGGTTTCACCCTGGGTTCGTTATTTTGCGGAATGTCCGATACGCTCTACAGTTTGATAGCAGCCCGGGTATTTCAAGCCCTGGGGGCCAGTATGCTCATGGCTACCGGAATCGGCATCGTATCCAACAGCTTCCCTCCTGAAGAGCGGGGTAAGGCTCTGGGCTTTACCGGCAGTGTAGTCGGCATCGGCAATATGGCCGGTCCAGCCCTGGGTGGTTTTCTGGTAGCCCGCTTCGCCTGGCCCGTTATCTTCTGGATAAATGTCCCCATCGGCGTTATGGCCTTCTATCTGGCCTGGCGATATCTTCCCCAGCAAGCCCCCGGCGAGACAGATAAGGGATTCGACCCCATCGGCATCTTGCTTTTCGGGTCAGCCGCGATAATTCTGGTACTATCAATGGCGACCGCAGTCAGCATTGAATGGCGGCTGTTTGTTCTGGGACTGGTTCTGCTCCTGGGCTTTTACTGGTATGAAAGGGGCAATCCCCGGTCCATGCTGGATCTGGGATTGTTTAAGATAAAGGCGTTTCTGTTCGGCAATATAATGGGGTTCATCGTCTACATGGTGCAGACCTTCATGTTCTTCCTGCTGCCGTTTTATTTGGAGGGATTATTAGGCTACTCTCCGGCCCAATCCGGTCTGTTTATGACCATACCGCCCATATGCCTGGCCGTCACCGCACCACTGGCGGGGAGTCTGTCCGACCGCATCGGTCCGGCCCGTTTAACCTCCATTTCCTATCTCTTGGCCAGCATCGCCTTTGCGGTGTTCAGCTTGATGAACACCGCGACCGGCCCGCTGCATATAATTAGCGGATTGGTAATTTACGGCATCGGGATGGGATGTTTCGGTTCACCCAACAACAGTTCTATTCTGGGCTCGGTTCCCAAAACCAAAGCCGGTTACACCGGGGGATTTATCGCCACCATCCGCAACTTCGGCTTTGCCATGGGCATAGCCTTATCGGCCAGCCTGTTCACCTGGTTCTTAGCCGTTAACCAGTTGAGTCTGCCCTATGAACAGGCCTATGTAATGGCCTCGCACCGGGTTTACCTGTTTGCTGCAGGGCTCAGTCTGACCGGCCTCTTGATTTCATTGCTCACCGGGGCGCTGCGGGAAGCCCCGGAAAAAACCGCTACGGCCCGGGACTCTTGATCCTCATGCCAGGCTGCAGCGCTTTGCAGAGGTTGCCCTTTGACCTGGCTATCTAATTCTGCTATAATCAGTAATGCATTATGCGCCTGTAGCTCAGTGGATAGAGCACCGGCCTCCGGAGCCGGGTGCGGAGGTTCGATTCCTCTCAGGCGTACCATAAGAAAAATAGGCACTTTCATCCTAACTGAAAGTGCTATTTTTTTGATTTGACAGAAGTTTTGACAGAAGTCTTTTTGTCTCGATCACATAATTCGTATTTCTTGCGACTTTTCTTGAGGAATAACTTTGCCATTATTAACCAGCGTCAATTTGGGTTTCTCTTCTGATGGTTCCATTATGTGTTTGGCAAGTAGAAAATGCCTTAACTTTTTTCATCGGATTTTTTTATGCCCGATTATCCCATCTTCAACAGCTTGGAGAAAAGCCGGCTTCAAGATGTTGTGAATATGCCGAATGCTTCCGGGAGCCAAGCCGTACTCAACTACCTTATCGCCGTCTCGTTTCGGATGCTTGCTCTTATTTCCAGACCTAGCCAGCTTTTTGTAGAATTCCTTGATGTCTCTGGTGATGATCTTCTGGATTGCTTTCTGTCCAATATCCGGATCGATATGCACTTTAATCATATTCATTTTTCGAGCATACCAGTTTTTACTTACAGTCCCCTCTATGTTTTCGACCATCCAATCGCGCAGATATTGACTGAGGGTTAAATCATTGGGAGCCACGTAAGTATCTGTTTTGGCAGCAACAACTAAATCATGGAGCGCGGCAACCGCCTCTTCTTCTGATTTGCAATACTTAACGATTGGCTTAGGCTGAGGCATTGGATACTGTGCGACCCATCTACCATCGCTTTTGCGTTGCCAGATACTGCCTTGATTCCTTTGAGACCTATCTCATTGATGGCAAAGGGAAAAAAGAGTATAGAAAGATAATACAGGATTGGAAGCCGACTTATCCCGATTTCCAATCCTGCACTTGTAATTCCCAACTTACTTCTTGCCACGTAGCCCGAGAAAAAAACCCTCTATGATCAAAATGCTTATACCACAGACGAACAAAATTAAACCAGCAATTTTTAAGGGAGAATAGTTAAGATAATTCCCAATGTTCGGGCTAATCCAAAGTATAATACCAATCAAGAATAATTGAATTGTTATTTGAAAATACTTTTTTGATGAAGAAGCAATATGATAATAGTACATTATACTTACAGCTGCGGCAATAATGAGAATTATATCATAAGATAACACACCAAATCCCCTTAATTAGTTATTTCTAACCATTCAAAATCAACATTTCGCTGTGTTCCATCAAGCTCCGTATTTAAAAAATCTGCCATCTCTTGACCCACAGAAGCAGTTGCTTCTGTTGCTACTTGAAATACTACAGTATAAGTATGACCTCCCTCCAAATAGAAATCTCGGGTTTGTTCTTGAGGTACATTATCATAGTATCCGTAATCCAAATCCAAATAATTTTGTTCTTTTGTGCGATTGTCATTTACATCAATGAACTGTATCTTTACATTCAAATTTCCACCCCATATGTTGCCAGTTATTCTATAGTTGGCTGTTACTGAATAGTTTCCGGTACTCGGGGCGGTAAATGAAGTAGTTCCCCAACCTTTAGCCCATCTATAACCATTTATCCCTACAAGTGAACCGTTCCTATTCCTTAAATCCGATGCCCAATAACTGTCACTGGTTCCAAGTCCGTGGCCACCACAAGATTTATATGTATTCAAGCCAGTTAGAAACCATGAGGATCGTAAGGTTGACCTTGGTATTTCTTCGATAGTTCCATTTATTGTATCTCTAATAGCCATTTCAATAAAATTTTGTTCTGCAGCTTCCGCCTGTTTCTTACCTAATTCGATATTCTTTTGTAATACAACACTATCATGCCTTTGACCTGAACTTATGTCTAATATATTATCAATTAATTCTATTTCATATGGAGTCATGTTATGTCGTTCAAGGCCCATATCAAAAGCTAACGATTGATCTGAATAATAAAAAGAAAAACCAAATACGAGTAAACATGTTAAACCAAGTATATATAATTTTCTCTGCATAAATCATACTCCTTTTTTTAGGTCATAATACGCGGGGTAAAATGATAATATTTTTTACATGCCCAATAAACAACTCCTGCAATCGTGAAAGTGCCACTTAAACCAGCAAGGCGGTTAGGGGCAACTAATTAAGAAGGGACCCTGAAGTTATGGTGAGTTGCACATATTTTTCACCGCCTTTCACAATCTTAACAAGAAGACTGTCAAGGGGTGGAAAAGGTTGACAATTCTTTTATATTTAGTCAACCTTTTCGTACTTTGAATAGTCTTATTAATAAATTATTGAAAGGTGGAACGTTCATGAAAAAAAGAATGAGGTTATCCGCTACTTGTCTATTGCTTATGGTATTTGCTTTATGTTTTGTTGGTTCGGGCTCTGCATGGGCTGGAGAAGTCCTAGCCCCACCTCCACAGGAAACAATGTCTCGTGAAGCCCACCAGAGCATCATCGTCAACGTTCATGAGGGTACGGACAAAGCCGGAGCGCTACTGATAAAAAAATGGATCTGTGGGATAGCGGATGGCAAAAATAGGACTGTTGCCATTATGGGACAAACCGATACCTATGGAACTGTAGAATATCTGGATGCCAGAATCTATTTACAATGTTGGAATGGCTCTAGGTGGGTAGATGTCACGCATCGAACTTACAGTGACTATAATCGGTCTTCTGTCAGCGGCTCATCCTATATCCCTGTAGAAGCAGGATATTATCGGGTAAGGGGAGTTCATAACTCCCAAGATTCAGGAGATTATGATTCGCAATCTTCGGTATCCGAGGCTATTTTTATCCCATAAAATAGGCGTTGCAAGAGGGGAACACCGTGTTCCTCCTCTTGCTAGCAATATTACATGGAAACAGCTATTGCTATTGCCTGTTCCGCATTAACATTCCCCGACAACTCACATAAAATATGTGCATCGGTAATCCAGGTCAAGCTTATCGACCCATCGCTAAAGGTTATCATGTTTCCTTCATCTGCGCCCACCTGAATTTTTTCAGAGTTTCCTCGTTGAGCATTTATGTTGATCGACACTGCAAAGTTATCACTGATTTCGGTTTGAGTCAGCCTCAATGAGGCGTCTACTGAATGAAAAGACATGACAATTTTGCATTGTTCATCATGCGGATTCTTTTCCACACTAGAAAATCCAAATTCTGGAGGCAAATACCGAGGGATCAATATATCGAAGGGGACATCGGGCTGGATGGCAGCAATTTCTTCAAACATTTTATCGGGTAACTTAGGATGATGAGAGTTGTCGGTGAAATTAATATTTATATTCTTCCCTAAATCTATTATAGTATGGATTAGTTGTTCCTTAAAGGCGTATAATGGGCCGGGAAATAATACAGTGCCGGAAAAGGCCAGGAGCACAAGCACTATAACAGTAACTTTCAGGATAGTTCGCTGTTTTCTCTTTTTATCAGCTCGTTTCCTAGCCAATTTATCAATGATAAATTGTTCAATTTCATTTATAGGCTGAGTGGATTTTATTCCACCATTTTTGAGAGATTTACTTAAGAATTCATCAAACTCATCAGGACTCATTTTTTCTTCACCATCTCCTCCGCAAGGTATCCAAGATTGTTGTGCAGTTTGGAACGAGCACGAAATAGTTGTTTCTTGACAGTTCCAATCGTTATCTTTAAAGCAAATGCAATATCTTCCTCTTTCATATCCAAATAATAACGCATAATAATTATTTCTTGTTGCTGAGGAGAGAGTAGAGCAATCGCATCTTTCACCAATTTTTGCATTTCTCGGTGTTCTATCTTTTCCATTAATGATTCATCCTGAGGAAGCAAAAGGACATGGGCTGATCCTGACACAGCTACTATTCGCTGTTTAGTTTTATGATAGGTTTTAACAAGGTTAAGAGCTATAGATACCAGCCAGGAAAACAACTTATTTGGATCCTTTAGTTGATGAAACTTATCTATTGCTTTAGCAAAGGTTTCTTGCGCGATATCTTCAGCCAAATAATAGTCTCTGGTTAAATAATAAACAAAATTTAAGATTTTGGGATAGTAATTTTGGATAGCTAAATGCCAGAATGAATTTTCACCCTTTTCAGATTCTTTTTGCATAATTAGGTCTCCTAAACTAAACAAGATTATTAGTTCAGACTCAAATGAAGCCAGATATAAACCCAATTTAATGTTATATAATACATAATTAACTCAGCTTTTGATGCAACAACAATCATGGCAGGCTTATTCTGAGTTTTTTGTATAGTTCTCCAAATTAAAAAGCCTGCACGTGCATCGCCAAAGCCTCTGCCTGGTTACAGAAATCTCTTCATCTATTTGCTAAATGTCAAATCCATATTCATTAACTAGGAGAGTAAGATACTTTTGCCTCACTCTTTCTTCAGAAGTTTCATGTAGCCATCTTCTCCTGATATGACTATATATCTGACCCTTGTCGTTTCTTTTGACTTCAATTTTCATGAATAATCAAGCGACGGAAAACCTTAGTTTATTTGGGGATGGGATGTCGCCTTGCCCTCTTTCGCTTTGATTTTGTTCTCCCGCAACTCTTTACTCCCAAGCCATCTTCTCTACCGCATCTTGCAGGTCTTTTGCTGAAGGTACAGTATATATCTTGGTGATATCCAGCGAAGAATGCGCTGCTATCATAGAAACTTTTCAAGGGATATCCCCATATCTACTGCGTTCTTACAAATTGCCATAGTCCATGTCTTGACTGAGCATTTCGATAGGGCAGCAGGAGCCGGCCTATAAATAATTCCCTATTTCCCGTTTATTACATCGGCGAAATCAAAGAATAAATGGCTCAGTTCAATCTTCCCTATATCGCTGGCATCATACCCGCAAGCATAAACATAGTATTGCGAGTTTTCGTTCTGCTTCAGCATAAATGGGGAGGCTGTTGCGCCTTTCAATAAGGAGTCTTGAAGCTTATCAATTCTATCTGTATTTTCAGGAATATCAATGTCTTGTACAACATAGCCAAACATAATATTTTGGAGATAATATGAGGAATATTGGGGTTGTGGATCGGGACTGAAGAAGCGCTCTACCCCCTCTGTTATGTACTTTTTATTAAGTGTAAATGTGCCGTCAATACGTTTACATTCGACAATATGATAGGCTTTCCCATCTCGAAAGTAGTCTCCAGAAATAACTTTGATGTCCGTTCTTCCGATATAACGGTCGGTCTCGCCATCATAGTGTTCCGGCGATTGAGGCTCGTATCGAAAAACACCCGGTTTTGCGTTCAGATACATAGCAATCAATCTGTTGGTAATAGCATCCTCATTGTTTTGCAGCAAGTTATCTGTAGCACCACAATCCGCTTTCATTTGCTTGCTGCATTTGGTGAGATGAGCAATTATGACATTTATGATGCCAGAATCAAATGCGCTGTTTATTATCTCCTTTTTGAAACCTGCCATCAGTTTTCCCCTCCATTCTTTCTGGAAAGGATCTGATCTGTTAATTCCATTAAATCGAGCTTTGCAATGGCAGGATGCCAATTCCTATAATAATTTGGTTTGATGATATAGAAAGAACGCTCATCAAAGTACATGATATCCTTGAGCGAATAAAATAGCTCATTCGTTTTATGTGCCGATAATTTTGCGAACATCTTTTTCTGATTATCGGTATTGCCATCTACAAGCACCAACCACTTCGCAGGTTTTTCGTCGAGAACAATCACCTCAATAGCGCCGTAGTGTTTTGCGACCGTAGAGTAGACATGTATTTGTATATATTTTCCCGTACCTGCAAATATTTCAGACAAGTAATCGTAGAAAAACTTCCCATATATCTCGTAGTCCGGTATAGTCGCTTTACGTTTAGCATCAGTATCATTTTTTCCTGTTAGTTGCGGTGTTTGTATACGAAGTGCATAATCAACAAACTCATTATCAGACAATCCAAAAGCTTTAAGAATTGTCCGGTTGAGTATATCAATTTCATCAGAAGCATCTGTATTGGTGATAAAGCCGTCATCTTGCCTTTTAATTGCTTGTATATCTTCAACTTGTCTGGCGATGTCCTCACTAAAAATAAAGGGAAAAGACAACACCTCTCCTATTTGGCGTTTTTCTCTTTCAATTCCTATAAATGAACCAAGCATGAGATTGAAATAAGCATATAACTTTGAGTTTAATAATCCAACGGCATTAAGCAAGAATGCCTTCTGGCTTAACGAACCCTTAATCGCATAGACAACCTCATGAAACACAAAATCAACTTCAGAGTATACCGCCTCCATTGTATAATCCGTCATATCAGGCCCCTGCATGACGAGACAATATGGCGCGTGAAACAAAGCTTCATTGCGCGGCCTGTGTATTTTTTCCTTTGCGAAAAGCGACGTATTGTTTTCAAATAGCACAAAGTGATTTATTGCGGATCTTGAGTCAAGGAGCAGACGCCCCAAAAGATGGGATGCATCATTTAAATCACCATCATTATATTGCACACCTGTACCTTTAATAATAGGAGGGTGCTGATTTTCAATACTTTCTTCTAATGTCTTAGTTGTTGTTTTCAGTCTGCGTATAGTGTCGACATCACCCGTTAATCCGTAAACTAAAGTTTTCCACGCCCAGTCATTTTCTATCAGCAATTTCTGCTGTACATTTTTAACATCGGTCTTGTCTAAAACGATGATATTGAACAATCGGAAGAACTCATTTCTTTTCAAAGAAATATGTTCAAACCTGTTTTCTGCCTGATTCACGTCTGAAAAATTGTATGATAAGACAATAGCAGGAGCATCTGCGTTTTTAAACACAAGTTTCCTAACCGACGACAGCTCAATTATACTTTTAATTTTTATATTTGTTAGCAAATACTTACGGAATTTCTTTGATGGACCTCCTTGCATGTAGAGCATTTTGGAATGCAGAACAAAGCAACACATTGTGTTTTCTTTGCTGAAATCTTTTGAACGCAGAATAAAGGCTCGGCAGGTATCATTATTTTGAATATACTGCATATGGCCATACTCTCGGCAATAGTCCACATGCTTTCCCGGTTTGCTCCCCCAAGGCGGGTTGCCTATTATAAAGTCAAAAGGAACTTTTTGTAAAGTCTTCAATCCATCTTCATCGAAAAAATCGCATACCAACAGATTATTTCCGCTCAAATCAGGCAAAGGGAATTGTTTTAGCGTTTTGGGGTTTTTATAATCCAACACAGCCAAGTAAAGCGAAAATATAGCTACATCAATGGCGCTCGGATTGAGATCAATACCAAAGATATCGTTTTTTAACGTATTGCATAAAAGGTCATCGTCTTCAGTATACAATTCACCGTTTAATTTGTTTTCAATCATACGACGATAACTATCTACCAAGAATACCCCCGAGCCGCATGATGGGTCGAGAACCTTACAAGACCCATTATTCTCGATATGTTTATTTATCGTCATATCAAGAATGTAGTCCACTAAATATTGGGGCGTATAGAAAGCTTTATCCTTGTCCCGTGCTTCTTTTCCGAGAAGAATTTCATAAATATTGCTAATCAATTCAACCGGAATGATATTAAAATCATATAAAGCAAAGAGGGAACGCTGTCCTGAACGCGTAGAAATATCAGCGGAGAGAAAATCCTTTAGTTCCCTAAGTGCTGATTCCGTCAGATTGTCCGGTATCTCGTCGTCAAGTTCAAAAAGGTTTCCGTTAAATTTACCCTTCAAATGAGCAAAAAGTTTGTACAAAGCAATCCTATCGCTTAGCAGTGCCAGCAATGCTTTCCTCGAAACCGCGACATCGGAAGAAAAGCCAAGATAGTCTAAATCTACACCACGGTCAATTAAATAGCGAATGAATATCAAGCGAAGCACAAGTTTAGTCGCAAATGGTACTTTGTGGTCATTCTTCAATTTGTCCGTCAGGTAAGTGAGGTTATCTAATAACGCATCATTAAGTTTTTTGCCACTAAATTTCTGAGAATATTTCTCCCAAAAGCTATGATCTGTAATTTCCCAAAATGAGAATGGAGAATTTGCATCAATCTCATCAACTGTATGAAATAAAATTGTCTCCGCTTCAATAAGGAGTTGAGTTCTTTGTTCGAGCGTGCATCCGTTGAATATTTTAATAGTTGATGAGCCGCAGAATATAGCTACCGGAATCTGTGCATTCCAAATCTTCTGGCTTATGATTTTTTGCTCATCTTGATTTGACGGTTCGTCAAAGAAAAGGACGAAAGGTTCGGCGTCCACCATATATGCCGCAAATGGCGACAACTCAGTTAAGACCTTGCTTGTATGCGCCGCCAAATTCTTTGAATCATAGTGATTACTTTTATATTTTAGGCATGGAGAATCAGCGTACCCAAGCCGCTTTATAATCTCGTTCAAATGTTTGCTCATGAGCCTTATATCTCCATTTCATGAAAACTACGCCTACTGACATCAGGTGTTGTCCGTCTATGCTACTTTTGGTGTAGCCACTACCGACATAGCAAATATCTACTCCCACGCCATCTTTTCTACCGCGTCTTGCAAGTCTTTTACTGATGGTACGATGTATATCTTGGTGACATCCAGCGATGAATGCCCTGCTATCATTGCGACTTTTTCAAGAGATATCCCCATGTCTACGGCATTTTTACAGAAGGTGTGTCTTAGGGTGTGGGGAGAAACATCTTCTAAGCGAGCTTGATAAGCATATTTATCAACGATATTCCATAGGGATCTTGAACTTAAAGCTCCCTTTTTCCCAGGAAACAAATCATCGGCAGTATGTTTTTCAAGCCACTGGGATAAGGTTTTACGGACAGTAGAGTTGAGGGGCACTTCTCGGTGTTTGTTTCCTTTGCCGATGAGGGACAGTAACCCGCTGCGAGGGCCGATTGTGATATTGTGCCGTCTCAGTCCTGCCAGTTCGCTGACTCTTAAACCCGTATGCAGTAGTGTAATGATTACTGCTTCATCCCTTAAATTGCCATACTCTTTTACTGCACGGATCAGGGCTGCCTGCTCATTTCTAGTGAGCCACCTGGGAGCCGGCTTTTTAGCATTGGCGATTAATTTCACATCTCTAGCCGGATTGTTCTGAACGATATCAGTTTCTTGACAGAACCTATAAAACGCCTTGATCGAATTTAGGTTGCGGTTTACGGTGGCCGGGGCTAACCCTATCCCGTTAGTTCCTGATGTCTGCATCCAGGTTCGATATTCCATTATGTCCAAAGTGGATACTGCCTGGGGAGCGAAAGCCCCGTGCCTGTCTGCCATCCACTTTAAAAACCTTTTTACATCTCCGGTGTACCCATCTGCAGATAAGCCGAGGTCGGCTTCCCGCAGGCTGGTGTAAAATTGCTGAAGGATATCGGGTTGATTTTTAGCGGCGAGTTTTAATTGCATATCTGCCTCCAAAGTTTTCGGAAGTGAAAAACTTACGTTAATTATTCGATTTGGGAGGGAAAATACCTCCTAAAAATAAAAAAACTTCCGAAAAGACTTATTTCCGGAAGCATCGATAGCATAGTATTGTCTTGGAAGAACAAGTGTATATCAAATCCTTTTATCATACTGCCCGCACAAGAACCTCATTCGGTTGTGGATAGGGGTCCTGCGTACCTAATGTTGCATGCAACGCACGGTAGGCGATTTTATATGAGTCCGGGTATCGTCATATTCTACTTCGTACATGGCACCTGTCGCGATCCGAATGGATCGGTTCCATGCTGCGATCATCTGCACCTTCTTCCCTATTAACGGTGCACAGTGCTATGAAACAGGGTGTAATAATGAGGGATTTCTAGGGATAAAAAAACATAACATAATCAACAAAGACAATAGAATAGGCTATTTGAGGATATATTAAGATTGCTCGGGCTGCTATGTTTATTTCTCCGGAGCCGGGTGCGGAGGTTCGATTCCTCTCAGGCGTACCATAAGAAGATTAAATCGGGGCAAAACCCCGATTTTTATTTAATAAATGATTAGGGATGGCCGTGATCATCCTCGGCCCATTCGTGGCCATTTATCACCCTTCATCACTGTTTGCGACTGGCTTTACTGTTGCGGTAACCCCTCATGCCTTTTTATGCGGTCTATAACCTTCATTAGTCACCCGACTCCCCATTTGCTGATTGATGTCAAAAAAAATTTTATGCCGTTCATAACCTTTATTAATATTAACGGAACTCTCCCCAGTCTCCGCCGCCTGTTTTAGTAACCTCATTCACTTTGGGAAAAGATATTTTTGAATTATACGCAGAGGAGCCAATTCAATTGCAATGGTCCTTGTTATTAGACTTCCAAATAATCGTAACCATCGTCTCACTTCTGGCTGCCTGGAAATTCGGTGATTGGAAACACTGGGAGCTTTATTATCCCACGCTGCTGTTCACCGTTTTGGTGAACTTTGTCTACAATCTGATTTCCTATAATTTCCCGCTGTGGGAATACGAATCCCCGTTGCTGAAGACCACCGGCAGCGATTTACTGCTGAACCTGACCGCATTCCCCGCATTGATACTGCTCTACCTTACTCATCTGGTCAGACTGCTGCAAAGCCAGAAGAAAAGGTATATGCCTTTATATCTGCTGGGGTGGATCGTGTTCTTAGCCTCATTGGAATGGACTTCCTATAATCTGGGGTTCTTTTCCTATCATAATGGCTGGAGCATCTGGTGGTCGCTGCTGTTTGATTGCATAATGTTTCCCGTGATATGGCTGCATTTCAAAAAACCTCTCTGGGCTGTAGCCCTTGCTGTATTTTTCACCTTTCTGTTCATGGGGCATTTTGGGCTTCCCTTCAGCAGTATAAAATAGCGGTCCATAATGATTCCACAGCCCGCATAAAGATCAATGCGATAATCACATAGCCGGGTATCCCGGTCTTGTTCAAGGCTGATTTGCACAGTATCTGCCGTGGTATTAATTTGGCTGACACACTCCCCTTTTCATTTCCCGGCTGTACGGCAGGCCTATTTTGAGAAAATCAATCTCCGCCTGTAGCGGGCCCAGAATTCAGCATATCATGAATATAATCAAGAACATTGTGCTTTCTGGGCGATACGGTTTCTTTTATAGATTAGTGCAGGCCCGATTACAGCCAGCCCCGCTCATATTGGCCTGGTATCCGGGCCCCGCGCCTGCTCTATGGCAACTTTAGCGGAATGATCACTTTGTTGACTTCGCTGCCGTCTTTCATGCTGATCTCAAAGACTTCCAACTGCCCCTCTTCAGCCTCTGCCGGGGTAAAGGCCAACTCAGCTGAAAACTCTCCCCGTTCCGGGGCGCCGGCTGAAGCCTGGGTATGGCCTTCGGCCAGAACCTTCCCGCCGGCTTCTTTCAATCGGAAGTTCACCATGGCTTCAAATATCATCGCACTGCCCTCGATTTTAACCGGGCTGGATACGGTCTGTCCCGGGGTTGGAGCAGTCGCCCAGATGACCGGTTCGTAAACCGAGTTAAGGTTGCGTTCAAAAGGCTGGTCATGCAGTCCTACATGCCCCCACCAGTCCAAACCATTTTCGACCCGACCGTCAACCGTGAACTGTACTTTTTGAACGGTGGGGAACTCGGTCAGGGTATTGACAATGCTGGCTATACCCAGAGCCTCCCCGGTGGCCCCGACATTGGCCTGCAATACCTCGGCTGAAAAGTCGACCGTAGCCAAGCCTTGCTCGATTTTTATGCCCAGGACTCCGGTATCGGCCGGGAGCACCCGATAAGCTCCGTCAGTCTGGGGTGTTCCTGTGATCAGTTCATTCAAAGCTGCCCCGGCAACAGCCTCGCTTTTCTCCACCTTATGCACTTCGCGCACCAGGTACATATTGTCAGCCGTACTTTTCACATAGTAAACCGCCACATCCATGGTCTGGACAGCCTGTGGGCCGGATGGAGCGGGCTGGGGTTTGGGGGTCTTCTGCGACCAACACCCGGTTGCTCCTATTAACAACAAAAACAATAACAGTATAGCGGCATTTCTAAACCGGCGGATCTGTCTGTCCGACTTATGCTTTATCAAGGCCCGCGCCCGGATTGCTGATAATCGTGGCATCTGATATAACCTCCCTCTCCCTGCTAAAAAGCCAAAGATGGTTTGTATCCCCAGTATAACATCTGAAATAGGGCCTCATTAGGGGTAAAAAGGGGGCTTTTCACTGTAATTTATGAACATGTTGCGGCGGTTTTGGTCGCAATCTGGCTTCTTGAAAGCTGTAAAAACAAGCAACGTTAAAAAGAATGCGCATCATGGCAGGATTTATCGAAAATTCGCCGAAAATATTATATATCAATTGCATATTTTCTCCGAGCTGTACTGCCTAAAACCATACAGGTTATGGCAATCAGCCGACGGGTTAGCCTGGAAACGGGGTGGCCTCCCGTGCTTGGAAAGGAGAGTGCAGTAAAACAGCGATAATTGTATCAGCGCTGGTTGACCAATCCTGGCATGGCCAGGATTTTTGTTTTACGGAAGTTGTTTAATAAGCCGGGATATAATCTGGACGCAATGCTCTGCAGCCTTTAACCCGCTGGAATATGCCTCGGGCCCTCCAGAGGTTTCAGCGAGAGGATCCATAACTATGGGAGTCTGCCGGGGCCTTAGCCCCGCCCCGGCAGATTACTCCTGGATTAAGATCAGTCCGCCAAAGAACCTTTGAGTCCGGGCCGCCACCGCCGTTGCAGCGCCTCAGGCGTATTTATAAAGCCGCGGCATATAATGCTATTAGAACAGTAATTATAATGCCTCATTACATAATTCAACACCTGGGGGAATAGGAAATGAGACTTTATATCTCTATCGATGATACCGACAATTTGGAGAGCAGAGGCACCGGCAAACTTGCCTCCCTGCTGATCGATGAACTTGTCGACAGACACTGGGGCAGCGCCCAGCCTATCACCCGCCACCAGTTGTATGTTCATCCCGATATCGCCTACACTTCACACAACAGTTCCATGTGTTTCGGGTTTGATACCGGGGCGCACCTGTTGCAGGATATCATCGATCTGGCTGGGGAATTTCTCCGCAAGGAGAGCGCGCCTGGATCAGATCCTGGCTTGTGCGTGGCTGCGGTTCCCGGACTGACCTGGACCGATGAGGTGATAGCTTTCGGGTTCCGGGCCAAAGAAGAAGTTCTCAGCAAAAGGGAGGCTTATGAATTAGCCCGAAAAGTCGGTGTTCACCTATCTGAACATGGCGGTACCGGAATCGGAGTGATTGGCGCTTTGGCCGGAGTGGGGCTTAGAGTAGGCGGCAATGACGGCCGCTTCCGGGGCAAGATCGAGATTGAGCCCGCCTGGACAGCTATCACTGTAGCTAGTTTGATAGAGCGCACCCATGTGGATGAAGTGCAAACCACTGCGGGACTGCGCCTGCCTGATAATGAGCTTATCCTCCTGGGAGAGACGGTGAAACCGGTGCTCTTAAACGGGCGCTGCATCCTGCTGGTATATCCTACTGAAAAAACCGGGACCGGTGAGCCCAGGTGGCAAACCTGCACTAAGTCCTATGTGAGGATGTACTGATTCATTTCAACTGGGATTTTCTCAAGAGCAAGACATAAAGCCATGGGTTTTATTACACCTTAATTAAGAGTTTTTGCAGGACGGGGATGATTCAGTAAATGGTTTCATTTGAGCCCATTTACTGAATCATTCCCGTCATTTTAGTGTTGATATTTTGCCGGGCTTTGAAGTTGGATTGAAATGAATCAATATCTAAACGGAAGCTTGCGGGGGTAGGATTCATGAGGCGTAGTAACACCATTGCCTTGCCTTGAATACTCTATCACTAGAATATTAATATATCGGAGAGGTTGGTTTATATAATGAGTATTTATGGAGATTCTTTTGAGTGGCTGCTGGTGCGCTATCGTCACAGAAAAAAGCGGCCGCTGGTCCGCAAAAGGGGCGGCGGCGTAAGTACATCCGATGATTCCCTGGCCGGTTTGAGCGAAGCTTTAAAAAGCGCCGGTGAGCCCAATGTGTCAAGTCTTGATGCCTGGGGTTACGTATTTCACATAAATACCCAGAACATAGCGGTCGGGGCTCCGGTTAACTTCAGCAATAATGGCCCTTTAATGGGCATCACCCACGCACCCGGCACATCCAACATAGAAGTCGCTGCGGCAGGGACATATAATATTTCTTTTGCGGTTTATACGGCGCAGAACAACCCTCAGGATTGGGCGGTGGTAGTGAATGGCATGGTCAGGTCGCGATTCAATTCTGCCGGTCAAACCATACATGGTTCAACCTTATTAACGCTAAATGCAAATGACGGAGTAACCATCCGCAATGTAAACACCCTCCCCAGCCCCGCAACACTGAGGCAAGGCCCCTTCACAACCGCCTATGTATTAATATTGAAAGTGGATTAACATCATGGCCTGATCAGCTCTGTACCTCAAGAATAGTAAATATCATGCAAAAAGACCGGGGGCTATGCCGGCCCGGTCTTTTCTGGGAGCAATATCGGTTATTGCAGTTTTTTGCCTTCGGGAGAGTTGGGGAAAAACAAGGGTTCGCCATACTTGTCTTTGCCGAACTCCTTGACGATCTTCTGACCTTCGGCTGAAACTAGCCAGGCGATAAAGTCTTGGGCCCCTTCCGCGTTGATGTTGGGGAATTTGGCCGGATTGACCGGTATCAGGGTGATGTAGTTGAGCAGCAACTCATCATTTTCAACTAATACCTGCAACTTGATCTTATCCTTAGTGGTGATATAAGTAGCCCGGTCCATAAGGGTATAGGCCTTTTGTTCATCGGTGTAGAGCAGGGTGGGGACATTGCCGCTGGCCCCTTTTTCATAGATGCGATACCATTCTCCGCTAGGCTTGATGCCGGCCGCATCCCAAACCTCGATTTCCTTTACATTGGTGCCGGATTTGTCGCCCCGACTGATAAACAGCGATTTGCTGTCGGCAATTTTTTTGAGAGCCGCAGTGGCTGATTTTTCGCCCTTAATTCCGGCAGGATCCTCGGCCGGACCAACGATGACGAAATCATTGTACATGAAATCGACTCTCTCGGTGCCATAACCGTCAGCAACGAATTTTTCTTCCAGGGCTTTGGCATGAACCACTACTAAATCCACGCTGCCACCCTCTGCAATCTTGAGCGCCGCACTGGTTCCGGCTCCAACATGACGAACCCTTACTCCGGTTTGTTGTTCATAAGCATCCTCAAGAGCGCCTATGATGCCGGCATCGATCGGGCCGATAGTACTGGATAAAAACACCTGTTTGACTTCTTTGACCGGAGCGGGCTGCTGCTGGCTGCATCCCGGCAGGGCAAAACACCCGACCGCCAGCAAAACCACCAGCAACAAAGCTATATGCCTGTGCCTCTTCACACTTTCATACTCCTCTCACATTCTGAATTTATCATTGACCGTACAGTCGGCTACTGCTTGCCGGCTCACGATCTCCCCGTCTTCCATGTAATAGATGATGTCAGTCAGATCCATGGCCTCCCTGATATGATGGGTCACCATGACAGTGGTTATCTTCTGCTCTTTTAAGAGTCTGCCGATGTCCTGCTTGAATTCATTGCGGGTTTCTTTGTCCAAATTGCTGAAGGGTTCATCCAGCAATATGATCTCCGGCTGCAAGACCAAAGCCTGCGCGATAGCCACCCGCTGGGCCTCTCCCCCGGAAAGCGACCTGGCCCGTTGTCTGGCCAGATGAGCTATGCCCAGCCTTTCCAGCCAGGGTTTCACCTGTCTCTCCCGCTGTTTGCGACTCATATGGCGGAATTTGAGACCTAATTCCACATTCTCCATCACACTCAAATCGAGCATCATGGGCTTTTGGAAAACCATTGCCATTCTGCGCCGCAAATCCAAAAGGGTTTGATCTTTGCCCTTTTTGCCGAACCAGGTGATTGTGCCCGTAGTCGGTTCCAACAACGCCGCCATAATCAGCATCAGACTGCTTTTCCCGGCGCCATTGGGTCCCATCAGGCTGATGGACTGCCCGTCTTCCAGGGAAAAATAAGGGATATTCAGGATGGTTCGCCGGCCTAATACCAGGGTCATAGCTTTGATTTCGATGACCTTATCCATTGTTGCTTCTCCATTGCTGCAAGATAGTCAAGAGCGCGGTAACGCCGTAGGCCAGCAGAAGCAGAATAATGCTTAAGGCGATGGCCACATCGAAGTTGCCTTTGTTGACCTCCATAACCGTAGCCGTTGTCAACACCCTGGTCTGGCCTTTAATATTGCCGCCCACCATCATGGAAGCGCCAACCTCGGACACCACTCCTCCAAAACCAGCCATGACAGCAGCCAGCAGTCCCAACTTGGCTTCCTTGACCAGGCTCCATAACATCTGCAGGCGGTTGGCGCCTAGTGCCAGTAATTGCATCCGCAACCGGGGATTGATCTGCTGAATCGCCGCCAGGGTAAAACTGACCACTATCGGAGAGGCAATCACCGCCTGGGCGATGATGATCGCCAGAGGGGTATAAATGATATTCAAATCCCCAAAAGGGCCTGACCGCCATAAAAATATACTGACCCATAATCCTACCACTACTGGCGGCAGGCCCATGCCGAAATTAGCCAGACTGACAAGAAAATTGCGACCAGGGAACCGACCCAGGGCTAAAATGGCTCCCAGGGGAACACCGATTAAAACGCTTACCAGGGTGGCTGTTCCCGATACCTTGAGGGTAAGCCAGGTAACCTCCAATACTTCCGGATCCAAGGCGAACAGCATCTGAAATGCCTTGACCAGACCTTGCCAGATCAGTTCCACATGATCACCCCAAGCTATGAATTAATGGTTTATTTACCGAGATCCGCCTCATTCTTGCCGGCATCAGCATAGAACAGAGGCTGCCCGTATTCTGCCACCTTGAATTCCGAGATAATCTTCTGGGTGTCAGGCGCTATCATGAACTCGACAAAAGCCTTGGCGCCAGCCGCATTGACTTTGGGGAACTTCTCGGGGTTGACCTGCATGACATGATAGATATTCAACAGAGCTTTTTCGCCTTCCACCAGTATCGCCAGACTGAGGTTCTTCTTCTGAGCCAGGTAGGTGGCGCGGTCGGTCAGAGTATAGCCTTCCTTCTGCTGGGCTACGGTAAGGGTCTGTCCCATGCCCTGGCCGGTTTCCTGATATTTGTCACTCACGGTGGGGGTTATTCCGGCAGCTTTCCATAGATTCTTCTCCATAGTGTGGGTTCCGGAATTATCACCGCGAGAGATAAACAGGGCGCCTTTTTCATTGATTTTCTTGAAAGCCTCGGCAGCGGTCGCAGTTCCCTTTATCTGCGCGGGATCGCTCTCCGGTCCGACGATGATAAAATCGTTATGCATAACCAGCTGGTAATTGATGGCTTCGCCGTTATCCACTATCGGTTTCTCCTGAGAAGGTGCATGCGTCAGCAGCACATCGGCTTCGCCCTTCTGGCCCATAGTTATTGCTGCTCCGGTCCCGACCGCAACAGTTTTAACCACATATCCGGTCTTCTTTTCAAACTCCGGAACCAAGACATCCAACAGGCCGCTGTCCTGTGTACTGGTAGTAGTGGCCAAAATGACATCCTTGGTCTGTTCAGCAGCTGGGGGCGCTTGCTGCTGCGGCTGTTGCTGAGCACAGCCTACAATGCTTAATATGAATATTAATAGAATAGCCAGGGGTAAAAACCTTTTTTTCGACAACATTAATAGTCCCTCCCTAATATTACATTTCTAAGGCTATAGCTGTCCTCCATACGCATATACAAAAAGGTCAAACCCGCCATGAGCAGTTTCGACCCCGGGGATTGATCATCACTCTCCTTTCCAATGCGGGAGGCGCAGTCGTTTCCATCTGCCCCCATTGTCCTGCCCTCCATACTTACCATCAGCTGCAGGTGACCAGGATCGGAGCTAGATTTTTATAGGTATGTATGCAGTTTCAGCCGAAACATAAAGCCGAACCCGCAAATAAAGCAGATTCGGCTCTTAAGTCAGACCCAGTTACTCTCCTTTCCAAATGCGGGAGGCGCAGTCGTTTCCATCTGCACCCATCGTCCTGCCCTCCATACTCACCATCAGCTGCAGGTGGTCAGGATCGGAGAAAATATTCAATGTTATACTAACTTTCGGCAAAGGAAGACTTTTTCCTGCTATTTTTCCAAATTTTCCGTTTATACGCCATAGTGGCAAACATGTATAATCCCAATCTTATTTATGGAAGGTAATGGGTTCTGACTTACTGTGAAAATGTGGTTAAATAACCCAACATTCGCTTATACTTAACCTAGGACAAACTTGAAAGAAAGGATGGGGTTTTATGTCAAAAGGGAAAATTTTTGTGCGCGAACGCCGCAAGGTCCAAGAGGGCGAGAAGAAGCCCCGTTTTGTTGTGGTTGGTGTAGCTGGAATGGATTTGAGGCTGCATGCCAAGCACATCCGGCGCATGGAACTCGAGCAGATGGCCGCAGCATTGGGTGCTGAGATAATCTATCTGGAATCCGGCAAGGATGAAGAAGCAGACATCGATGAAGATTAGTAATAAAACTGGGGAAAGGCGGATTAGGCTGTGGCACTGATACGGGAAAGAGACAGTAAGAGACTGCACGTCAAAAGCAAATTAATGGGTGAGTCCCTGGTCAGCAAGAGCTTTTTGCAGGGTCTGGAGCAGAAGGAGCAATTCCGGGCCCTGCCGCAGGTGAGTGTAATAAAAATCGGCGGGCAAAGCATCACTGACATGGGCGCCAAAGCGGTGTTGCCCATCCTGCAGGAAATTGTGGCCAACGCGCCTGAACACAAGATGATTATATCCACCGGCGGCGGCACCCGCTCCCGCCATGTCTATTCCATCGCCATGGAATTGGGCATGCCCACCGGGGTTATAGCCAAACTGGGGCAGAGCGTCTCCGAGCAAAACGCCCTGATGCTCTCCACCCTCTTGATGCCTCATGGAGGAATAAAGGTCGGGCACGACGATATACCCAAACTGGCGGCTTATTTCTCGCAGGGATGCATCCCCGTCATTCACGGCATGCCCCCTTACGGATACTGGGAGCACCTCCCTGCCCAAGGCAGTCTGCCCCCCAACCGCACCGATGTAGGGGCTTACCTGCTTTCCGAGGTGATCGGCGCCCGACAGTGCATCTATATCAAAGATGTTGACGGCCTCTATGAGGATAACCCCAAATTATACCCTGAGGCGAAATTTATCCCCCGTATCGGCGCCCGGGAATTACAGGCCATGAAACTGGATGACCTGGTGGTGGAGTGGACGGTTTTGGATATGCTGACCCGCTCGCGCAGCGTCAAAGAAATACATATTGTCAATGGCCTGAAACCCGGCAATATAACCCGGGCTTTGAAAGGCGAACATGTAGGCACTATCATTTACAACGACGAAGAGAACTAGTGCTGTCACATACCTTAAATCCCGGCTTTCTTCTTCATGCCGCCACATTATGGTATAATGAAATATGATTTCGAACTAGGGCTTTGTCCACCTTGGTAAAGTGTGGTCTTTCCATCCCGGCATCGTGGTGGAAAGACCTTTTTGTTGAGGTTTTGACTGTTGAAGAGTCCCGTTCCGATAAAAACTCAGGGTTTTCTGGGGTTCTATTCTGAATAGGCCCTACTTATTCAAGCTTTGTAGAAACGGGGAGGGTGAATGATGAAACCTTTGATTCAGGTTTGCGGAGATCCTACAGTAGACTGGTTCCGCATACATAATGAAGATATTACCGTGCGCGGCGGGGTTTATTACTGGCAGCGCCACAAAGAAGATGACCGGGTGCGGCTCAGTTCGCAGCCGGGGGGTTTTGCCCTGGTACGACAGGTTCTGAAGGCCATGATCCCGGAGCAAATCGCGGCTGTGGAAGGCGCCCCCTTGGCTGAGAACCTGCTCAACCGTCCCAAAGACCGGCAGGTCACCACCTCCTGGACCTTGTGGAAAGAATTTTTCAATTCATCCGGCCATCGCAGCGCTTATCGCCTTTGGAAATGGCATGAATTTGAGCCGGCTAAATGGGATTATCAGACTGCCCGGCTTCAGGGCAACCCGGACCTGCTGTTGATTCAAGACAGCGGCCTGGGGTTTCGTCATTGTGAAGAAGGCTGGCCTGAAGCACTGAGCCTGGAGAGCCAAAACAGCGGCCTGCTTCCGGCACAGTTGATTATCAAGCTGGGTCAATATTATGATGGTCAGGCCAATCCCCTGCTGAATCGCATCGCGGAACTAGGCTTGGAGGACCGCACCATCATTCTCAGCTCATTAAGCGACCTGCGCGCCTGTGCGGTTAAGGTCAGCATTTCCCTTTCCTGGGAAAAAGTCCTGGAGGAAGTGGTCGGTGCGGTTCTAAGCCCTCACGGACCTTTTCTGGATGCCGACCGGAGCACCATCAAATACCAGCAGGTAATAGTCCCCATCGGTTTGAGCGGGGCGGTCGTGGTGGGACGGGATTACCATACCCTGATCTTTGACCGCAATGGACAAGAAGGTCACTTTGCCGCACTGTATCCCGGACAAATCATTGGCGATAATACCTGCATCCTAGGAGCCCTGGCCGCTAGCTGGGCCGCAAATACGGCGGCGACAGACTGGATAAAGGCCTCCCGGTTGGGGATTGAACTGGCCCGTCTGCTGCAAATCGAAGGTTATGAAGTGGTAGAGTGGGAGCAGCATAAGCATCTGCAATTTCCCTATCAAACCATCGCTTCCGCTTTCCGGGAGCTGAGCCGCGACCGCTTTGGCAGCATGGGGCAGCCGCATTGGTCCGCGATATCAGACCTGGGGGTGTTTGTGGATGAAGCCCGCTCCGCTTTATTAAAACCGGGACGCTGGACGATACTGGAAGATGACCTGTTAATAAATTACAACCCGGGCTGTTCAAAGGATACCGAATGCATCGGCTCCGTGCACGATTGTGCCAAAAACGTGGTGGTTTACGGCCCCCAACAGGCCCTGCAAGGTGTTCCTGTGGAAATCATCGGGGGCTGGAGCAGTGCCGACCGGCAGGAAATAGAAGGGGTGCGCGGGGTGAATAATGCCATGCGCGAATACTTCCAGCTCAAGAACCCGGAAACCCCGCTTTGCGTAGCGGTGTTTGGCCCGCCCGGTTCGGGCAAATCCTTTGTCATTAAAGAAATCGCCCGCGGGCTGGGTATTGGTGAAAAGGCGCAGCTAACCTTCAACCTGTCGCAATTCGACTCCCCCGCCGAGCTGCAGAACGCCTTCCATCAGGTGCGCGATTTAAATCTCAAGGGGAAAATGCCCCTGGTCTTCTGGGATGAATTTGACACTCCCTGCGAAGGCCTTCCCCTGGGATGGCTGCGCTATTTTCTGGCTCCCATGCAGGACGGTGAATTCACTTATGAAGGCTTATCACATCCCCTGGGGGGCGGCATTTTTGTCTTTGCCGGGGCAACCCGCCATTCCTTTGAAGAATTTCGCTCCGGAGACAACGCTGAGGATAGAGCCGCCAAAAAACCGGATTTCATCAGCCGTTTAAGGGCTTTCATCAATATCAAAGGCATCAACGGCAATCCCAATTCGGTAGAAGACCGCCTCTATGTCATCCGCCGGGCCTTTATCCTTCGCCAGTACCTGGAGACCAACGCCGCTCATCTCAAGATAAACGGGCAGTTTGAAATCGAGCCAAGTGTGCTGGATGCCTTTTTACTGGTTAGCCGTTACTGGCACGGAGCGCGCTCCCTGGAGAATCTGCTCAAGATGAGCAGCCTGGCGGACAAGCGCAAGTACGAGTTATCCAGCCTGCCCCCTGATCATATTGTGGAAATGCATGTCAATATGAAGGAGTTCAACGATCTCACCAAACTTGGCCGCCGTGAGCTGCTGCGCATAGGCATCACCGGGCATGTTAACCTGGATCCCGAGGAGATCGGCATTCTCAGCCGGTCTATCGACAGGGTGATCGCTTTCATAGAAAGGCAATTCCCGGCCCATTATCTGACCGTATTTTCTCCCCTGGCAGCCGGGGCTGACCGCCTGGTAGCAGGTGCGCTGCTAAAAGATGAAGCGGCCCGCCTCATCGCGGTACTCCCCTTTTCTATGCAGAGATATTTGGAAACTTTCGGCGCTAGCGAAGATTACCGCCATGATCCGGCCGGGGCCGAGCTGCGCAGCGAGTATGAGTACTGGATCAACAACCGGGCTATAGAAGTGATAGAGATGCCGCCAACTCCGACCCGGCGTCTTGCTTACCTCAAAGCGGGGCAGTTTATCGCCGAGCATAGCAATGTTATCATCGTGGTCTGGGATGGCAACCGCCAGAAATATTCCTCGGTAACCGCCCAAGTGGTGGCCAGGGCAGAAGCACTTAAGATTCCTATTTGTCACATCTGGGCGCAAAATTATCGCTCAGAATCCTGCCAGGCCAATATCAAGCCCCGGCACGGAGAGATCCGCTACAAGAATTTTCCCGGGCAGCCCCCGGACATGTGGACCAGTATCGCAGCTGAATAAAGACTATACCGCGGAGACGGGGTTGACAATGGGTCCGTTCCCATTTTTAACCTAGAAAAACCCCGTCCCCGTGACATTTTGCTTAGAATTCGCAGGAGCGGACGGTGCGGGGGAAAGGAATGACATCGCGGATGTTGGCGACCCCGGTGAGGTACATGATGAGCCGTTCGAAGCCCAGGCCGAAGCCGGCGTGTTTGACCCCGCCGTATTTGCGCAGATCCAGGTACCACCACAGTTCCCGGGGATCCATGTTAAGCTCTTCCATGCGCCGGGCCAAAAAGTCTTCGCGCTCTTCCCTCTGGCTGCCGCCGATCAATTCCCCCACCCCGGGGACCAGAAGATCCATAGCCGCCACGGTCTTGCCGTCATCATTTTGGCGCATATAGAAGGCCTTGATATCTTTGGGGTAGCCGGTTACAAATACCGGTTTGTTAAACACCTTTTCGGTCAGATAGCGCTCGTGCTCGGTCTGCAGGTCATGTCCCCAGGCCACCGGATAGTCAAATTTCTGCCCCGCTTTGGTCAAAAGATTTACCGCTTCAGTGTAACTTACCCGGGCGAACTGCTGGTTTAATAGTCCCAAAAGCCGCTCCTCCAGCTCCTTATCAACGAATTGATAGCAGAACTGCATCTCGTCAGGAGCATTCTCCAGTATGAAGCCGATGACATATTTCACCATGGCTTCAGCCAGGCGCATATCATCGCTCAGATCGGCGAAGGCCATCTCCGGCTCGATCATCCAGAACTCAGCGGCATGTCTGGCGGTGTTGGAGTTCTCAGCCCGGAAGGTGGGGCCGAAAGTATAAACATCGTGAAAGGCCAGGGCGAAAGCCTCGGCTTCTAACTGCCCGCTGACGGTGAGGCTGGTTTTGCGGGCGAAGAAATCCTGACTGAAATCCACCTCCCCGGATTCAGTGAGCGGCGGTTTTGAAGCCGGCAGTGTGCTTACCCTGAACATCTCTCCGGCGCCTTCAGCATCACTGGCGGTTATGATGGGGGTGTGTACGTAGACAAAACCGCGTTTCTGGAAAAACTCGTGAATGGCATATGCGGCCAGGGAGCGGATACGGAAAACCGCCGCAAACAGGTTGGTACGGGGTCGCAGGTGAGCCATCTCGCGCAGGAACTCCCGGGTGTGGCGTTTGGGCTGTATGGGATAGTCCTCGGGGGCATCGCCTTCCAGAACCACTTCATGGGCCTTTATTTCGAAAGGCTGTTTGGCCTGTGGAGTCAACACCATGATTCCACGGGCGGTAACCGCGCAGCCGGCCCGAATTCGGGCCACGGCATCAAAATTGGCCGAAGCGTCCTTTTCGTAAACCACCTGAACGGTATTGAAATGGGTGCCGTCATGCAGGGCGATAAAGCCAAAGTTCTTTTGACTGCGGTTGCTGCGCACCCATCCGCTGACCTCCACTTCCTGACCGGCCAGCCTCTCGGTCTCCCGCATCAGCTGTCTGATGATCACTTTCTCCATGGCATTAACCCCCTGTATCAATATAGACTGGAATGACATTTCCATTTATCCTTTATTATGACTTATCTCCTGGATTTTAAAACCCCCAAAAGGCAGACGCGGTAACGGCCCGGGCAAAATGACCGGCAGGGTCTGCCTCACAATACCAAACCCTCATAATGCCGCAGTTAGAGCAGGGAAACGGCCTGCGCTAAGCTGCGCAGGCCGTTTTCAGCTTATTAATCAGCTGTTTCAGGCTTTTTTGTTGGAGATCTCTACGATATTGCCTTCCCAGGTCATCAATACCGCTTTGTCAGCGTCCATATGCATGATGTGGTTGGGCATAAGCGGGATTTTGCCCAGGCCGCCCGGGGCGTTGACTATATAGGTAGGCACCGCCATACCGGAGGTATGCCCGCGCAGTGAGGCAATGATGTCCATGCCCTCCTGGATGGTGGTCTGAAAATGCCTGGTGCCCTTGACGTCTTTGGCATGGAAGATGTAATAAGGTCTAACCCGGATCTTAAGCAATTTATGGTTTAGCCTGCGCATAATATAGGGTCTGTCATTGATGCCGCGCAACAGTACGGCCTGGTTGCCCAGAATAGCCCCGGCCTCGGCCAATCGGTCGCAGGCCTGTTTGGATTCCGGGGTGATTTCCAGAGGGTGATTGAACTGAGTATTAATATAAATAGGCGGATACTTACGGATAATATCACAGAGTTCCGGAGTAATGCGCTGCGGCAGAGTAACCGGAGTTCTGGTTCCGATACGGATGATTTCCACATGAGGCAGATGATAGAGTTTGTTCAACAGCATATCAAGCATGCGGTCGCTCAGCAAGAGGGCATCCCCGCCGGTAATAAGCACATCTCTGACCTCTCTGTTTTGGGCCACATATTCAACCGCTCTGGCGATGTCTTCCCTGCAGGCATGCAGATCATGTTCCCCGATATTGCGCCTTCTCTGGCAATGACGGCAGTACATGGCACACTGGTTGGTGACATTGATGATCAGCCGGTCGGGGTATCTGCGGGTAACGCATGGCGCTGGTGAAGTCAAGGCTTCATTCATGGGATCCAGGCTGCCCCCGGGCAGGAGTTCGCGGAGATCGGGAACGGCCTGGCGATAAATCGGGCTGTTTTCATAATCTTCGTCCACCAGGCTGAGGTAGTAAGGAGAAATGGCCCAGCGGTAGACCTGGCTGACCCGGTCGATTCTCCTCATCTCCAGTTGGGTCAGGCCCAGAATTTGTCCCAGTATCCTGCTGTCCCGGATACGGTGCTTGAGCTGCCATTTCCAATTAGACCAATCCTGATCAGTTCCTCCGATCACAGCCTGGATCTGTAATCTGCGCCTGGCAATCCCGGCTTGTATGGTTTTTTCATCTGGTAATTGACTTAGAAATTGCTGGTAAGGCTGGGCATCGTCACTTAGTTGGCGGCTTCTTAATAAGGACTGATGACGGTTGTTGATATCCCCTGTTTCTCTCATGCTGGCACTCCTTTCTTCAGGGTTTTGGCAGGAATGGTCACATTAGAAAAGGGCCGAGACTTAAAACGACCAAAGGAAGGCCTTTGGTCAGAAGAAGAGTATTAACCTCGGGTTCCCTTTCAGCGCTTACGAGGTTAGCTGTCGGGTTCGGGGAAAGGGTCCCCTACCGATGACGGATTCACCCCAAATGATGGTTCCCCCGTTCTCCTGTTCCAGGAAATTCAGCGCAGGCTTTTGCTCATTTGTTTGCGCCTATAGACTTGATTCCTCCCTCAGCCCTAACCCTAGGGCATTTGTTTCGCCATGTCCCAACGATGTATATATATATTATATACTATATATTAAACTTAAAATGTGGCAAAATTCCGGCAGCGGTTATATAAATCATCTGCTGCTCATTTCTGCAGAAATCGACATGCTTAATATATTTTTGCCACATTAATAGGATATGCTTTAATAAATGGCTTGCTACATCAACCGTCGGTTTTTTAGGGAGCGTACCATGCAAACTATATTTATAGTTGATGATGAAGAGAATATCCGCCTGCTCATCAGCAAATACCTGCAAAACGAAGGCTATCAGGTGGAGTCCTTCAACAGCATAGAAGAGCTGCGCAAGCGATTGGATTCAGGCTATCCTGACATGTTCATCCTGGATATCATGCTGCCCGGCCAGGACGGTCTGGAGTTCTGCAAGGAGATTCGCCAGCACAGCAGAGCCCCGGTTATCTTTATTTCGGCTCGCCGGCAGGCTCTGGACCGCATTATCGGCCTGGAGATCGGCGGCGACGACTATCTCCCCAAGCCATTCAGCCCGCGCGAACTGATGGCCCGGGTGCGTTCCGTCTTGCGCCGCACCCTGCCTCACCAGCAGCCATCCGGCTGCAGTGAGTGCGGTAATATGAAGCTGTTCCCCGTGGACCGGCTGATACTGGTGAACGGTAAAACCCTGAAGGTTACTACCAGGGAGTTCGATTTGATAGCCTTATTAATGCAGCATCCCCAGCGCACCTTTAACCGTCAGGAACTGCTGAACCGGGTGTGGGGCTATGACTATATGGGCAGTGAACGGGCGGTAGATGATACGGTCAAACGGCTGCGCAAGAAATTGAGGGCCAGCGGTTCCGATACTACTATCAAAACCATTTGGGGTTACGGGTATAGATTAGATGGGCAGATTAAAAAGCATTTCGAGTAGGATTGTAATCAGTTATCTATTGGTGGTTTTAATAACTTTTACCATGACCACTATGGCATTTTATCCGATCCTTTTCGGAGTATTGGAAAACCGGGCCCAGATAGGCTTGGAAAGACAGGCCTGGGAGATCGCCTTTATCGTTGAAAGCCGGCAATCCGGGGCGCTTTCCCATGAGGCCGATCTTCCTACAACCATACTCCTTTTAGGCCGTTCCGTAGAAAGCAATTACATGCTGGTCGGCCCTGACAACAGGATCACCTTCAGCAGCCACCCCGAGGATTTTCAGGTTGGACAGCAGTTATCGGACCTGCCCCATCCTTTGCGCGACCGGGAAACCGTTGATAAGACCAGTGCCAATATTTACCGTACCGAACAATACCTGTCAGTCGAGACCCCCATCGGGATCAATCCTGAAATCAACGGCACGGTGATAACTTTTGTGGCCCTGCAGAGCCTGCGCAACATGTATCTGAACACGCTTTACCTGGTGTTCGGCAACCTATTCATCGCCTTGGTCAGCGCCCTGGTGATCGCCTATTTTCTGATCGGCTATATCGCAAGGCCTTTAAAAAACCTGGAACTTTACGCTGAGGCCATGGGTAACCGGCAGTTTGACATAAAGCTGGAGACCAGATCCAGTGACGAGCTGTCCAATCTGGCGGTTGCCTTTAATCAGATGGCAGAACGGCTGAAAAGCTATGATGAGAGCATGCGCCACTTTTTTCAAAATGCCTCTCATGAGATGAAGACTCCTTTAATGAACATCAACGGCTATGCCGAGGGGATAAGAGACGGTATTTTTGAAGGCCCGGCTCTGGAAAATGCCATGGATATCATTCATAAAGAGAGCCTGCGGCTGCGGGACATCGTTGAAAATATGATCGACATCACTATTCTGGAACAACCGCACCGCAACTATTTCCTGCCCCATTGCCTCGCTTACATAGTGGAAAACGCCCTGGATTCAGTGGGAGGCTACGCTCTGGACCGCAAGGTCCTGATCACTGCGGATATACCGGAAGATGCCATTGTAGTAGGGGATTGGGATCGCCTGCAGAGCCTGTTCATTAACCTGCTCTCCAACGCGGTTCGCCACGCCCAGCAGTCGGTTGCCATAAGCTCCTATATAACCTCAGCGGGAGAACAGGTCCTGGTCAGGGTACAGGACGATGGCAGCGGTTTCAGTGCCGAAGACCTCACCCACGCTTTCGAATACTTCTACACCCGGGCGGAAGGCTCAGGCCTGGGCCTGGCCATTGCCCGCAAAATCGTTGACGAGCACGGGGGTGAAATCAGGCTGGAAAATGACTCAGACCGGGGGGGCGGAGTGGTGAAAGTCGTCCTCCCCAGCGTCAGTGACGATGCAGCAGGCCTGGTTTAAACCGCTTAAAACCGGCGCCAGGCATTGATCGCGAACCCCGATGAAAAGATGTTTATCCGAATTCAACAAACGCTGGAAAACCCGCCAGAATCCACGGCCTTCAAGTTCTATAGGTCCGATCTCATCCAGGAAGATATATTTGAGGTTGTCATCATCAAGCATTTCTTCGAGAACTTTTTCTCCGAATTCAAAAGCGGCTCCGGAAAACACATAGGGTCCAAAGCTGAAGCACTCCTCAAATTGGTCCCGATAATAATCATTCAATAAAGCCAAGAGGCGTTTTTCTCCGTTGGAAAGCCTGGTCAGCTCATAGCCCACAAATGTGGATCCCTTGTAAAGCTTGCGGCTGATCAGGCCGTCAGCCTTGCGGCGGTGGCAATCATGATAATAGGCTGCCATGCGGGTGCTCTTTCCTGAATTAATGGGTCCGCAAATGATAAATACCATACGGATGCCCCGGTGTTATACCAGTCTCTGCACACCCAGTGCTATCAACAAGGCCAGGCAGGCATAGGCCGGCTTGATCTCCACAAATTTAACTCTGATGGCAAAGGGCTTGGAAAGAAAAGCATAGATTAACAGGCTGTTGATCAAACTCTCCCACAGCAGGAATTTCAAGGCCACGGCCGGGCCGTTGGTGACCAGCCCCGCCGGCAGTCCCAACTGTGAGATTATATACTGATCGCACAGGAAAACCGCGCGCCATAACAGAGGCATCGCCAGCACCTCCAGATAGCTCAGCTTTTTTTCGGGCACACTGCGGTAATGCATTATCAGCCCGACCGCCAAGCCTTCCAGGATAATAGCCACCGCCGGATTGACAACGAATATGGGCGTAAGTCCGGGCAGGAACAGGTCGGTGAGTTTAATCGCAGCCGCTACTGCGGCGGCATAGAAAACAGCCCACATCTTCCCGCCGGCATCGTAAGCCTTTTTCATGAAAAAGAAAGCTACCGGGAACATCAGCAAACCGGGCAGGCCTGGAATAGGCAGGGCCGCAAGATGTATCAAATAGCCCAGTGTAGCCTCGGTCAGGCCCCAAACAGAGCCCCAGAACAGAATCACCCAGGATAACCTTTTAATAGCGCTCAGCTCCTTTAAAGTAAATAAACCGGTTCCGCAACCACGATGTGCGGCGATAAGTGCTGCCAAAACGGATCCGGTCCGAAGTTGGCCGGCTTATGCCCAGATCCGGCAGCAGCAGGCTGGATGGTCAGCTTTTATAGAATAGTTATGCCGCTTAATATTTCCTCATTCATGGAGTATTGCTGCAAGGCGGTAAATAATTGTTCTTCGGGATGGCCGGGAAAAGCTGCAGGGCCAGGATGAAAAATGCGGAAAGATACTGATAGGTTGGTCATAAGGCGGGCGCCTGATTTTTAGCCGGAAATGGCGTTAACTATGAATATCCTGCCGGCGGAAAAGTGCCATCCAGGTCAGTGCAGGAACCGGCGCTGAATTTGCCGGTAGTCTTCCATTGTATCGATGTCCATGAGTATGCCGGGACAGTCCACCTCGGCAAAAACACAACCCTGTGCTGTGATGAATTGGTTGAGGCTGGGGAATTTCCCCTGCAGGATCGGAGCTATCAGAGTGCTGTGCATCAAGACTGGATGCCCGGGCCGGTTCTGGTAGCTCGGCACCACGATAGGGGCATCGATCTGCAGCATTTGTTTAAATACCTGTGGGGTCACGCACGGGCAGTCGCCGGGCATGAAGAAGAACCGGGAGGCTTTTATATGCACCAGGCCGGCCTTCACTGAAGAAAACATGCCCTTTTCATAACTGGGATTGAAGACCATCTCAACATTGCTGTATTGGCCCAGTAATTTTTCCAGGCTCTCCCGATAATGGCCCACCACCACATAAACCGTACTGCAAAAGGCCAGCATGCTTTCCAGGCTTCTTGCCAGCACGGCTTTGCCGCCCAAATCCAGTTCCAGTTTATTCAGCTCACCGGTGCGCTGTGATTTCCCTGCTGCGGCTATTACGCCTTCAATCACCTGTTTTCCCCCCCGGGTCTATATATGGTTCTATTATCCATACTAAACAATACTTGTAAATAATAGTTCTCCACCAAGGTCCCGCTATCCTCTCCAGAATCAGGTCTAATTTGAGAATACATCACCGTTCAGACCGTGGTGCCATAGGCCCCGGCATATACAGAAATATACTGCACATACTGATAAACAGCAGGGATTTTACGAGCAGTCAGCGAATTTTGCTAGAGTTTATCAAAACAGAGGAGGTACGTTATGGTCGACCCCGGTAAAGGACGGCTGACTGCCATCCTTATGCTCATCCTGTCGCTGCTGGCGTTAGGGGCGGCATCGACTGGCCTGCTTCATCCGCAAATCTATTGGGAGGCCTTGGCGGAGAGCTTACTGCCCGGCGCCTTTTCTCAGGATGTGATTTCGATCCCGGCAGCCGTCATCCTGGCCTTGATGTCGTCTCAATTCCTGAAAAGGCAGCGCTATAAGAGCTTCATCATCATGCTGGGCTTAAGCGCCTATTTCTTTTATGCCTATGGCTTATTCACGATTAGCGGTAATTTTAATCAGCTCTATCCTCTATACTTGTTGATCTTTGCCCTGGCTATATACAGTCTTATACTGGGGCTGAGCAGCTTCAAGCCCGCTGCGGTGTGCCAGACTCAGCTGCCCAATTGGATGCGAAAAACCATCGCCGGTTTTCTCATACTGATTATAGCGGTATTTGTGCCCTTATGGCTGTCGATTCTCATACCCGGAGCTGCCCGGCAGGTACGTCCGGATACCTATGCGGTACTGGTTTTGGATCTGGCCGTAGTGATGCCGGCACTGGGAGTTACGGCTTATATGCTGTTGCGCAAAATCCCCTTCGGCAACATTCTGGCCGGGGTGGCCTTGCTGAAATGCCTGACCCTGATCTTTTCAGTGGCTCTGGGTACAGCGGTTGCCCCCATCTACGGCCTGCCTCTGGACTACCCCATGCTGGGGGTTTATTGCCTGGTAGTCTTGTTTAGCCTGGTTTTAGGCACCTTCTATATGCTCAATTTGATACGGAGATGTTAAAGACGGACAAAAAACTGATTATAATCGTGCTTATCGTAGTAGCGGCCCTTGCCCTGCTTTATTTATCGCAGGAGATCCGCCGCACCTACAAAAAAGAGGTTTTAAACGGACTCGGCCGGGTGCAAGGCGCTGATCTGTCTTTACTTACAGAATCCGATATTCAGCATTTGCCGGAGATAGTACAGAAATATCTGGCTTATACCGGAGTAATCGGTAAGCCCAAAGTACAAAACTACCGCATTGTCCTGGAGGCGGAGATGAAGACCGACCCCCGGAAGCCCTGGACCCCGGTAATTTTTGAGCAATACAACTTCCTGGATCAGCCTACCCGCCTGTTTCTGGTCAGGATGAACATGTCCGGCCTGCCGGTTATCGGTCTGGATTCTTATATCAACACCAAAGGCAACATGCTGATCAAAGCGGCCGGGCTGATCAAGGTATCTGATATTGGAGGAGAGTTCATGGATCGGGCCGAAGCGGCGACGCTCTTCAACGATATGTGCCTGGTGGCCCCGGCCAGCCTGACCGATCCCCGCATAGAATGGGAAAACATAGATGATTTAACTGTTAAGGCTATCTTCACCGACGGCCCCAACCGGGTTTCGGCCTGGCTCTACTTCAATGATATCGGGCAGCTGGTCAACTTCGTCACCGATGACCGCTCCTATACCACCATGGACGGAAAGAACATGCAGGTGCGCTGGTCGACCCCGGTAGGCAATTATCGTGAAATCAGCGGGATGAGGATCTCCACTTCCGGAGCAGCCACCTGGCACCTTCCTGAAGGTGATTATACCTACGGCAAGATCAAGAATATCCGGGAACTGGAATACAACCTGGAGAGTTATAAGTAAAGACAAACCAGAAGCTGTTGAAGTTATAACCACGCAGCCAATGCTGCGATGTGAAAGTAGATAAACAGGTAAGGGGCATGGTTGATTTATACATGCCCCAGTGTTTAGTCCAGCCGGCCTGGGCGTCGCCCTTCAGACCCAGTTACTGCTGCCGCAATTAATTGCGGGTCTTGAATTTCGCAGTTGGGCTGCAGTTGCTGGATTTTGGAACTTATGAATCCCCAGTTTCCTGACGCTACCACTGGCGGCCGGGATCATCCGCCATCATATTAACGGTTCCAGCCGGATAAAAAACATTGATATGATCAACTGCGGGCTCAGACCGCCCGTCTGCGGGAGGGTTGAAAACGAACTCCAACCGGTAATCCCCAGCCTGATAACCGAACATCTGCTGACTGCCCAGAGTACGGAACATAACCGGCTCGCCCAGAACTTCCTTCACATCCCCTGAAGCCAGCTTTTGCACCTCGCCGGCAGAGGTTCGCACTTCAAATACCTGCATGCCTTTATTGAATCCAAAAACAATTTTGCGGTCAGCATAAGTGGCATAAGTACCTTTGGCCGCACCAACATACTGCAGTTGGGCAGGCTCTCCCCAGGTCTTCTCGATGTCGTCAAAGGTGGTGGATTTGACTGCAAAATCGCAGTTTATTACCTTGCCCGCCTGTGCAGACCGGGCGATCTCTTGCAAGAGGGCGGTTTCTTCCCGGGTGGGAGACGCGGGAGCAACCGGGGTATTACCCGGTTCTGCGGCCTGCGGCGGAGCAGACTGCCCGGGAGTTTGGCATCCAGCCATAGCCATCATGGCCATAACCAGAGCCAAGACCAGTATTGGCTTGATGTTCATTAATAATTGCCTCCTGTCCATTGAAAGGATATTAATATTATTATGGTTGGTTTAACTCTATTTACGCCTATCTAAGGAGGTGTCTTGCGGGATGGCGGAACAGAATGGATGGCAATAGCCGGCAGTACTGGCATAAGAATACAGCGGTCCCGTTATCTCCAGGAGCAGATCTTTCTTTCCAGATAGTCGATAGATACAAACAGGCAAAATCCTATAAAACTGAGAACCACGATTCCGGCATACATGTCCAGATAATTGACCCTGAGCCAGGAATCCATAATGAAAAAACCCATGCCGTACTGAGTGCCAAAGGTTTCGGTAAAGAAAAGTATGGAGATGGCTGTGCCCAGAGCCAGGCGGGTGGCGGTCAATACCTCAGGAAGTGCGGCCGGGGCCACTATTTCGGTGAAAATCTGCAGCCTGCCGGCTCCCAGCGATTGCAGGGAATAGAAGGTTTGAGCAGGTATGTCTTTCACCGCATCGCGAGCGGTGATGATGATCTGGAAAATAATGATCAACACGATCATGATGATTTTGGAGGCTTCCCCTAAACCGAATAAGACCATTATAATAGGGAGAAGCGCAATTTTGGGGATGGGGTAGGCAAAATACATCAAGGGGGAAAAAATCCTATCCCATTTATCAAAATACCCCATCAAGAAACCCAGCGGAACTCCGATCAGGATCGAGATAGCCATGCCTTCCAAAATCCGGCTTAAACTATAAACCACATGGATGGCCATCTTGGTCCTGAATATCTCTCCAATTTGAATAAAGACATCCACCGGGCTGGGGATGATGGGCAGATCGACCATGAGGGCCAACAGATACCAGGCCAGCATCAGAATCAAGCCGCCAGACAAAGCCCCTCGCCATTTCTCTTTTGAAAACATATTTACTCACCCACGGATGATTTTAATATATCACGCTGCATAAAACCAGATTATTCGCAAATTAATAACACAATAAGCCAGGGTTTCTTCATCTAATGCCCATTTACCAATAGAGTATAACCGCCTTATGAACAGCAACAGACTTGGCCCTGTCTTTTTTCGCTCCTTTGAGCATAGGCGTGATATAATCTAAAAGACATCCGGATCATATGCATGCAAGCGGGGCAGTAAGATGATGTTGCCAAAAGCAAGAAATCTCAGCGGAGATCTGTCGGGTTCGATCGGGGACCTGGGCACATTTCTTCCTTATGTGATCGGGGCTATCACCGTAGCCAGCCTGGACGTGACCAGCGTCCTGGTGATGTTCGGTCTGATGTACCTTTTCACTGCCTGGTTCTACCGTCTGCCGGTGCCGGTTCAGCCCATGAAAGTGATCGGCGCGGCCATCATCATCCATCATTTTAGCGCCTTTGAAATCGCCGCCGCCGGTATCCTGACCGGCGCCGTACTGCTGCTCGTCGGCCTGACCGGACTGATCGAAAAAATAGCCGGGCTGACGCCTCTCTCAGTAACTATGGGCATTCAGACCGGGCTGGGCATCAGCCTGGCCATGCTGGGCATCAAGATGGCCGGCAGCGACTGGATACTAGGCCTGCCTATTTTGCTGGTGATACTACTGCTGATGAATAACCGCTATTTTCCGGCCTCCATCGTTGCCTTGATCGGGGGAACCGCCTTATCACTGCTGTTACATCCGGAAATAAACCTCCCCGTTTTGAATTGGCAACTAAACCTGCCCCATCCGATCTGGCCGGCTTGGGCCGACTTCAACCGGGGATTCTGGCAGGGAACCCTCCCCCAACTGCCTTTGACCCTTACCAACTCGGTACTGGTGACCACTTATCTGGCCAGCCAGCTATTCCCGGATGCTTCTCAGCAGGTCAATAATAAAAACCTGTGTCTCACCCTGGGGATCGGCAACCTGATTGGCGCCCCCCTGGGGATGATCCCAATATGTCACGGCAGCGGCGGGTTGGCGGCCCATTATCGGTTCGGAGCCAGGAGCGGGTACACCCTGGTTTTCATCGGGCTTTTGCTGCTGTTCATCGGTCTGTTCCTGGGCGCCTCAGGCCTGCAGATCCTGCAGCTCATTCCCCAGGCGGTACTGGGGGGGATGCTCTTCTATAGCGGGCTGGATTTGATCAAACCCATCAAGACCGAGGATAATAAGGAAATGTTCGTATTCGCCGCCGTGGTGGTATTGAGCATCGCTCTCAATCCGGCCATAGGATTCGCGGCGGGAATCGCTATGTTCCTGTTCTTTAAAAAATGCCAAATCGATTGATAGACTCTTTATTTGCACTTCTGATACCAAGCCGTTTTCTAACCCCGATTCAAATCTCCTAGTGCAATCATTGCTGCGCTCCCTCTTTTCTTCTTTCGGTTGGCGCCTTTTCGCCTGAGACCCGGGTATAGGCTCCTAGTGCAGATATAGCAGGAATTCACAACCTGAACTCCCTGTATTGGGCATGATCCTCCGCTTATCCTGCTAAATATCTATCCCGGCCAAAAAGCCCTCCCATCAACTTCCTTGGGAGGGCTTTGGAGGACTAGCTGCGCTCTGTTTCCTTAGTTAATCAAGTTCCAAATTACGGTCATGGCTTCAGCCCGGGTGGTATTACCCTGCGGCCTGAAGCTGCTGTCCGGATAACCGTTCATGATACCGTTCTGTACTGCTGCTGACACGCTGCCTTTAGCCCAGGAGGAAATCGTGTTACTGTCGGTAAAGGCAGCCTGTGCCGGGCCTTGATCCAGTTTAGCGGCCTTCACCGCCATCACCGCCATCTGCTCCCTGGTGATCGAATCATCAGGACCGAAATGGTTCTCATCATAACCGCCGACTATGCCATGGGACTCGGCAATAGCCACTATGTCTCTGGACCAGTGTGTGGCGGTATCGGCAAATACCCTGCCGTCCCCTGCGTTCTGAAGCTGCAGGGCTTTCACCAGCAGTGCGGCGAATTCCGCCCGGGTGATGCTCTGCTCCGGTCTAAAGGCGCCGTCCCCGTAACCCTGAGCTATGCCCTGCCCCGCCAGTGTCTCAATGGTTTCTTGGGCCCAGTGCCGGCTGATATCGCTGAATACCGGGGAAGACGGCTGGGGTTGAACAGGAGCCGCTTCTTTCGCCATAACAGCGAAAACTGTGAAATGGTCGACAGTTACGGTTATAGTGTTTCCGGCTACGGTTCCGCCCAGTTCAATCCAGGTAGAGGTCGACCTGTCATAGAAATACACCACCGGGGTGCTGCCGGCGGGAACCTGTCCAGGATCGAAACTGAAGGTCAGGCTGACCGGTTTATTAAAGGTGTAGGAGCTGTGGCCTCCCACGGTGACTTCAAAGGCCTGGCCCAGGAATATGAATCCCCCCGGCTCCTGAGGCAAGGACCCAGCCCGGCTTATCTCCACATTTACCCTGGCGCTGCCCTGCAGGGCGCCATCCGGTATATTTAGGGAGACTTCACTGCCCAGGCTGATCTCTCCGCCGGCCGATGGACTTACAAATGCCGCGCCGGTGTCGGTTTCCACCCGGGCGGCCGGAGCCAGGGAACCGCCGCCCCCGCCTCCGCCACCCCCGCCGGTGGCGCGGTTTTTAAATGTTACATAGACATCTTCACCAGAGGCCAGACTATCAATGGTAAAGGTAAGTTTGTCATTGGAAAGGGTTCCGTTATCAATTCCGCTCCATTCATCGACTGTCTTGCCGCTGTCAGGGTCTGCGCTGAATACCACCCGGCTGCCCTCGGTTACAGTGTCGCCGCTGCTGATGGGCGCTCCCTCTGCAGTTGCGCTTAGGCTGCCCCCGCTTCCAGCTCCAAAGTATACCACATATAGCTGCAGCTCCGGATCTTCCGGCTTTAACTCGAAGAATACTCTGATATACTCAGGTTTGTCGAGGCCGTCGATAATATAGGTCTGAATATCGCTGCCAGATTCCGGCTGCCCGCTGACCTCAAACAGTCCGCGGAACCAGCTTTGCACCCGATAACCTTCCGCCGGCTGGGCGGTGAAGATTAAGGTAGCTCCGCCTGATTGGTCGCTGTCCGAGGTGATATCAGCACTGTCTGCAGTGGCGGTAATGGTGCCGTTGCCCTCCGCAACGAAGATCACGTTATAGTACTGCTGTTCGAAATCGGCTGTCACTTCGGTATCCTGCACCATTGTAAAGCTGTAGGATTCTCCGGTCTGGTCTTCCAGGAGGACCCCGTCCGCATACCAGGCGGTGAGCAAGTATCCGGCCGGAGGCGATGCAGTCACGGTTACAGTTTTGTCGCCCTGTACCAAATCATCATCCAGCTCGGCGCCAGCCACAGAAGCTGTCAGGTTTTCTCCCAGGGTCAAGATATAATACTCACGTTCAAATTCAACTTCCACAAAGCCTCCGTTGCTCACTGTCAGCTCATAGGTATCGTTGCCGCCTGCCACCTGCTCCCCATTGCACCTCCATTCCTTGACCTGATAGCCTTCATCGGGTATGGCGGTAAATGTCACTTCAGTGCCGTCAGCCACCTCTGTGCCGCTTAAAATCTCTCCATCGGCACTTGATGCTGAAACGGAGCCCTGGCCGATGGCGGCAAATGTCAGGGGGTTTATACCCGCTTCGAATTCCACTGTGATCTCATGGTTGGCTTGAATAGCAGCGATACTATATACGGGATCGGCGCCGGCAATCGCGCTGCCGTCTATCGTCCATTCCTTCACGGTATAGCCGGCTTCAGGCACAGCAGTAAAGACTACCTGGCTGTCCTGCAAGATATCCTCCCCGCTTCCGTATGGTTCGCTCACCCCGGCGTAGGTGGCCAGGGCGTTGATAGTGCCGTTCTCCCCGCCTTCTTCATCCGGGAGGGTATCGATCACCCAATAATCCACCCAATAGGTATTGGTGGATTCGAACTCCACGGTTACAGTGACACTTGACTGAAGATCCTCCAGTATATAGGTCTCGCTTAACAACGGGGATTCCCCGCTGTCATCCATAATGACCGCAGAGCCCAGTTTCCACTGTTTGACCCGGTAGCCTTCCGGCGGATAGGCGGTGAAGAGTACATCTGCGTATCCCCTGACCCGGTCGCCGCTGGAGATATACTCCCCGTCCACCTCGGCAGTCAGGGTGCCGCTACCATGACCGATAGCCCCGAAGTCAACCGTATAGGTGATGGCATCGATAAATACCGCTACAACATTCAAGGCTTCTTGTATATTGGCCGCAGTGTAGACCGGGCTGCTGCCCTGCACCACCTGTCCGTTGACGATCCACTCCTTGATCATGGTGTTGGCGTCGTCAGGGGTTGCGGTGAATACCACCTCACTGCCTTTAGTGACCAGGTCGCCGCTCTCCAGGGCTGATCCGCCGTTGACTTCAGCGGCGACCTGCCCGTTGCCGGTGGCTGCATAGCCCACTGCCACATATTCCGCCGGGGTGAAGGTCACTTTCAGATCAGTATCTTGAGTTATGGTGTGAAAATAACTATTCTGCTTATAGCCGTTGACTACGCTGTTATTCACTTTCCATTGATCCACCATAAAGCCGTCATCCGGTGCGGCCAGGAAATTGACTACTGTCTGCGCCGGCAGCACCGCTCCCGAGCCCACGTTCAGACTGCCGATCCGTGCGGTCAGGGTGCCGTTGTCACCGGCACTGTAAGTCAGATTACACATGTCGGGTACAAAATAAACCTCGATCTCCAGATCAGCACTCAGGCTGTTGAAAGTGATATATGCCGAGGTGTCGTAGGACTGGTCTTTCATCAATTCGATACCGTTGACCACCCATTTCTCCACCCGGTAGCCGGCATCAGGCACGGCGCTGAAGCGCACATAGGCTCCGGCAGCGATATCATAACCGCTGTTGTAATCTTCATCCAGGACCCTCCAATTGTTGACCTCGGCCAGAACTGAACCGTTGGAGACCCCGCGGAATCTGATATTATACTTGGGGCCCTCGATATTCACGATGCCTTTGCTTACACTCAAGACCTCATAATTATTTCCCGCCTGGGTGATATTGCCGATGAATACATCGTAGACCCCGGCCGGTGAACTGCTGTTGACTGTATACAGATACTCGACTGTAAAGACAGTATCCAGAGAATCCTCTAGCTTCATCTCGCCGCCGGTCAGTTCCAGGACAAAAGGCTCCAGGGAATCTCCCTGGTTTAGCATCTGATCCTTCACCTTCAGTGCGATCTGGGCTTTGTTAACAGTGATGTTCTTGGTCACTTTCAGTACCGTGGCGCCCATGGTGGCGGTGGCCTCCAGTTGGTAAGTTCCCGCCCGGGCTGCGGTCAGCTGCCATTTGGGATTGCTTCCTTCCGATTTTACAACGGCCAATCCTTCCGTATCCGAAGAAACGAACTCCACTTCATCAACTAACAACGTTTTCATGCTTCCATTCTGCCATGCGGTTGCGCTCAGATTGACCACATCCCCGTAATTCAGGGTGTTGTTTTCGATCCCGGTGATCCTGAGTCCCGAAGCCCCGGCCGCGCTGCTGTCAACACAGGTAAAACTGCTGGTGGACGAAGTGCTCTTATGATAATTACCGTCTCCCAGGTAGACGGCCACGATGTCATAACTGCCATAGAAGTTCGGTGACCAGCTTATCTCGGCCCCATTTCCGTTTACCACCGCTGCTTCTATGATTGTCAGTACCGGGTCGGGATACTCTATCTGCGTCCCCTCTTCGCCTTCGGTCACTTCCGGATCCGGATAAAAGGTAAGCAGGAAATTTATCTTGCCGGTGGGCGGTATGGAAGCATCGATATTATCCAGGGTTGCCGTTACAGTCAACGGTGTATTGATATCGCCATAGCCGTCGGATGGATCCAAACTGAGCAATACCGCCAGGTTATTCTTGTTCACCGTCAGGGTTACAGCCTGTGAATAAATGGTGATAGGCTTATCTTTTACATATTGGGAAACTGCGCAGCGATAACGGCCGGCATCTGCTTTACTCACCCCGTTGATGGCCAACAGGTTATTGCCGGCGCCTTCAACCGACTGCCATTTGCCATCCACATAGCGCTGCCACTGGTAAAAGATGCGGTCGGAGACAGAAGCACTGGGCGCCGGCTGGGCGATGACCTGGAACACCGCCCGGCTGCCGGCAGCGACCTCCACTGATTCAGGCTGCTGGGTAATGATCGGCGCATCGGAGGTGGGATTGGTCCGGGCAACGCATTCCGGTCCCAATACGCTTTCAGTAACCTGGCTGCCGTAGCCGGCCCCTATGGACTGGATTTTGTAGCGGTAGTTGGTGTAAGGCTGCAGGCCGGTGTCGGTATAGGTGGTTGTACCGACCGGTATTTCATCCCCGATCTTGTAATATCCGGCCAGGTCTCCTTCAAAATCATAGTAACGGTAGAGTTGATAACCGCTTACATGGGGATCGACATTGTCCCAGCGCAGGGTAACGCTGTTTTCAGTGGAGCTCTGCATCTCCAGATTCTGGGGCAGTAAAGGCGGCCTGCGCACCTGGCTCACCGCATAAGTTACCACCGGGAAACTCTGCTTTTCACTTATATAAGGATAGGCCACCAGCTTCCAGGCGTAATTATATCCATGATCTTCGGCCTCCAGCGGCATATTGAGCAGAGTCGCGGTATAGCCCACATTTTTAATGGTAGTCTCAGCCCAGCCTCCCCCGCCGCCGATACTGTAAGTCACCCCGGCAGTGGCTCCCACTGCTCCCCCGCCAACGCGGCCGGACAATTCAGCTGAGAAGGTATGGGAATCGGTATCGGTTTCTGTAATTTCTATATTTTGTGTGATATAGGCGTTGCCGAAGCCCACTGTTGAAAACAGCTCATATTCAATGGGGTCTTTCACCTTAAACATACCGAGGCTGCTGCTATGATAAGTTTCAGGTCTCCCCAGGGTATGCTTAAACAGCTCGCCGCCGATGCGGGGCAGGCCCGGTTCGCGGCTGGCAATCTCATCGTATTTATCGGCGGGAATCACCACGTAAGCCGCCTCATAGGGGAAACATTGGTTCATGGAGGTCCAGTAGCCGCCTTTGCCGCCGACCCCGGGGCACCACACGTCATACATAAAGACATCCATGGGGATGGCATATACGGCCACGCTGTCCTGGCCTCCGAAGGTGCCGTAAGATATAGCGGTGGTAACTTCCGTTTCATGAGAGGTGTCCCAGGTATAGCCGGCAGTAAACGCTGTTTCATACTCAGCCTGGGCAATCTTAAAGCCAAAAATAGAAACTTCCGACTCCAGGCTGGCATAGGCGCCGGCTGTGACCGAAACATTGCCGTGGGTTTCTGAACCACCGCCTTCACCGGAGGTGATTTCAGTTGTACTGCCGCCGATGTAGCTCTCACCGCCGTCCAGGTGTTCCAGGTCTCCGAAATAGGGCGGCGAGGCCAGGGCGGCCAGTACGGTCGGAAACGAATATTGCAGGTCATGGCCGGTGTATCTGATAATCACAGTGTCATCATCGGTATTGGGAGCTGCCAGGGCCGCACACGTGGTGATGCTGTCCAGTTCCGTCACGCTGCTTGGGCTGCCGTAGGTGGCGATCTCAAAACCTCCGCTGTCCCAGGATTGGCTGGCTGAATTCCAGTTGAGCTTTTCCCGCAGGATTTTCAACTGCTCGAACTGATAACTGTTGCCGTCGAAATTTCCGCTGACAATCCCGTAGTCTGCATAGTTTGGGCCTGTATACGTCCCGCCCTGGCCTTCATAAACGTCATCCATTTCATCAATGATGATGCCATCGATATAAGTGTAGGCTCCTTTCGTTGTAAGAGGATCTTTGCCTAGAAAATCAACACACGCCAGGGTGGTCAATTTATTCTCGTTAATATTGAGGACGTTGAACAATTCGGCACTGCCCAGGTCCATTCTCCCGTAAACCTCTTGAAAATCCCAGCGGCCGACAGCGCCGTCATAGCGATAGCCCAAAACCACCCGGGAAACCTCACGTTGACCGTTACTATTGACTCTGCTTCCGGCCACCACCAGCTCCATCTGCCCGTCATCACTGTCACCCTGCACATTCCCGATGGCAGCCGCGGCGTTGTTAATACGGCTGGTATAATAGTCTTTGCCATTATCCTCGCCCCTGGAGAGATGGTTGAAAACGTGGGGGCTGGCCAGGGAAAAGTTCTGGCTTTTGAAAATATAGATGTGTCCGGTATATTCACTATAGACCTGCTCAGTACCGGGTCCGTTGTAGCTCACCGCCAGATCCGCCAGATTATCGCCGGTAATGTCCCCAGAGGTCATATATACGAATTCAGAAAACCCCGGCAAGGAGAAAGTCTGTTCCGGCTCGTCCTGAATGACCCCGTCAACGATCTGATAGAGAGCCAGACGGGGATCAGCCGCATCAGGCACATACACAACGATCTCACTGACGCCGTCATTGTCGAAGTCACCGGCGACCAGGGTTAGAAAGCTGTGCTGGTTGCGGTAATCCGTAATCAAAGGGGTCCCGGCTTCGCTGTTAGAAAATACCAGGATCTGGTTGCCTGCCGGACCGGCCAGATCTTCTATGGGGTCGACAATCGACAGGTACAACTCACCATTGTTGGCTTCCCGGTAATATAGTTCGGCAACGGCGTGGGGTTTGCCCACGTCGTTTAAATCCAGGGCCACCGATTTGACATATTTATTGTCATTCTCATCCGCAACGGTCTCGGTAACGGTTTGGGCCAGGTTATTGTCACCTATCAGAGACCTCTTGACCGCGCCGACTGATTGTGGGGGCTGCCCGGGATCAACCGCCACTTCCATCGTACCTATCTCCGTAATGTAGGTCTCGGAGACCGGGTTTACAGAAACATTCTTGCTGTTATAAGGCTGGCTTTCCGCGCGCTGGTCATAGTTTTCCAAATCCTCGCTGCTGGTGCTCAGACCCAGATCGGAATACACATCCGCGTAAGCCAACTGCCCCGATATCAGCGGCACTGCCGCCAACGCCATTATCAACGCCACTACAATTCCCAAAACCGTCTTTCTCATGCTCTCCCCCGCTTTCTAGCTTCTTATCCCTGAGATTGCATTTTTTGCTAATTTCCGCGCCAATCTACCAGGATGATAACAAGGCGGCCTTAAAAAATCTTAAATATTTTCCATAATTCGGGTATAATACAATTCCGGTGCTGTTGCATTTGAAGTTCGGCTAAGGCAGCCTGGAACGGGGTTCGGCATGATGTTATTTGGGGACCGCAAGCTCAGAATATAGCTTCAGGATTCCGGGGTAGGCAATAATATGGGGATGGGGGGCAGACAAAGCAGGCGTGGAAAGTCTAGGCTTTACGGATCCAATGATAATAGCGGGTGTATTTTTCCGGGGGCTCCTCAAGCAGTTCCCGCTTCAGCATATCGGTGTATTGTTCATAAATCAGGATGTAGTCCTGTTTTTTATCATTTTTAATATAGACATCCAGAAGCAGAGTAAACCCCTCTTCCGAAATGGGATTGCGGGCAACCAGTTCCAGCAGGACTGTTTCCGCAGGCTGATAATCAGAATTACCCAGATAAAACCGGGCCAACCCCAAAGCGATGCGTTCGTACTCCAGTTCTACAATGTTGGCGGTTTGTTCCGCCCAGTCATAATCTACATCCTGCAGGTAGCCGCCCCGGCAGGACTGCAGCACGGCTGCGGCAGCCCGGGCATTACCGGAGTTGATCACCGCATTGCTGCGCGCAAAACTCATAAAATCGGTGTAGTCACATGTCCCCGGGGCTATGTCCAGAATCATGTTATCCTGGAAGCGCAGGCGCTCCCCCTTTGGATCGATATCCCGCAGCAGGCGGCGAAAATTATGGATGGTCACATAAAGATTGTTCTGCGCTTTTTTGTCCATAACTCCGTTGAAGATGGCTGATGCCAAGTCTTTGTGCGATACCGGGGCCGCTTCCAAATCGATCAAATACATTAAAAGGTCTTTTACCCTGCGGGTACCCCACCTGATCTGATCCTGGCCTGAGACCGTCATGCTAAAATTCCCGAAACATTTTATACGGATAGCTCCATTGTTAGACCTGCTGCCGGCTTGCAGCAGCCCGACCTGTTTTCGGATTTGTTTCACGGCGGCATCCATTTGCGACTCCTGGATCGGTTTCAATAGATAATCCAGGGGATGGACCTGGAACGACTCCAGGGCATAGGCACTGTAGGCGGTGACAAAAACGATGATCATGTCTGCGTTGATAGTACGCATTTTTCGAGCGGTTTCCAGACCATTGCTATAGGGCAGGTCGATATCCAGGAAGACCGCATCGGGAAGCGCAAGATCCCCGGCCGGTCTTTGCTGTAAATACTCAATAGCCTGCCGCGGATCGGTGAAAGCGCCCATGACTTCCACATCCGCATATTTGCCCAGCAAATACCCCAGTTCATCCAGGATGGGCGGCTCATCGTCAACCAGTAGCACTTTGATGACCATCTACCTCCTTGTACGGAATCTCCAGGTATACCTCGCACCCACCTTCCGGGGGGCTTAAAAACTGCAGCTGACTGCCATAGAGGTTGTTTAAACGGCGGTTTATATTGGCGATACCGATGCCCCGGCGAATTAGGTTTGAATCCTGGCTGTCCATTCCGCAGCCGTCATCCCGGACTCCGATGCGCACCATATCTCCGCTCCGCTGTGTATACACTGCCACAGTTCCTGAATCCTGCAGGCGCAAACCATGGGTCAGAGCGTTTTCTACCAAAGGCTGCAGGGTCAGCGGAGGGATAAGAAAATTATCGGTTTCGATGAGATAATTGACCCGAAATCCATCTCCGAAGCGGGCCTGTTGCAAGGCGACATAGGCTTTAACCATTTCCAATTCCTGCTCTATAGTTATCAGTTCGATGTTGGTATAGTCAAAGTGGCCGCGTAAATAGCTGCTGAAATTAACCAGGAGCTGACGCGAACGGTCGGGATCGGTGCGGGAAATCGAAATGATGGCGCTTAAAGCGTTATGTATGAAATGGGGTCTGATCTGTTCTTTCAAAGCATATAATTCCAATTGCTGCGCTTCTTTAAAATTACGGGCTATTATGACACACTCCACCAGAATAATAACTCCAAACACCAGCCCGCTGCCTGAAAGAACCTGGTAGGCCAGTGAACTGTCGGCCATTACGTCGAATAAAAACAGAACCACGACGGAACTCAAAAGTATCAGCAGCGCGGCAGATCCCGGTCTGTTTTCCAGAACTGCCCTGATCAGCGCAATAATTACCACCAATACTATCAAGGCCATTAACATGTCAAAAACTATACCGGCATCGCTCTGCATCACTCCGGGAGCTGCTGCGACACATAGAAAGAGCCCTAAAGTATAAATCAACAGGGCCGGACTAAACCAACGGGGCAATAGCCGGGGATAAATCGCAGCTATGGAAGCCGGGCCCAACAACTGAATAAGAAGGCCTGATGCATAGTCCATTTGGCTAAACCTGATCAGGGACATTTGCGGAAGCAAGTCGGCGATCAAAACCTCTTGAATAATCATAACCCGCATCATTGTGGTGAAACCAAACAGACCCAGGAGCAGGAGGTCTGTTCTGCCCGGCACCAGAAGCCAAAAAACCAATAATAATATGGATATGGTCAGAAGGCCTCCCACCATCAGATAGTCAATAACTGACTCCCAATCATCAGTGTGCCCCGGGGCATCATAATACTCCAAGACCAGCGGCCATTGCAAAAGGCCTCTGGTGTCATACTGGTTGGCGGTTTGCAGGATAATATCGAAACTGTCTTTGTCTGTAGAAAAATGAACGCGCTGAGATCGGTAAGCGGATATAGGCGCTGTGAGGTCATCACTCAATTTACCGTTGGCAGCCAACAGGCGGTCGTCAACATATAGCCGGTAGGCCGCGCATAATGGGCCTAAGCGCATGGTATAGCCGCTGTCAGTGGGTGCGTTGATGACCCGAATGCGGTAGGTTGCGGTATTATACTCAGGCAGAGGCTGCCCGTAGGCATCCACCTTTTTAAATAATGAGTACGGCAGCGGAAAAAGCGTGAAATTCCCGGTCCCGCTGTTGATTGCGGCTCCGTCCGCAAGCTGATCCGCATATAATTCCCACTCACCGGACATATGGAAGCTGGGGTACCCAGCGGCAGACCAACCGCCAAGGTCCAAAACACCTCCATTTATTCCCGGTACTCTATACTGGGCTGATGTATGGCCGATGTACTGGGCGGTGAACAGCAACAGGGCAGGCAGCAGGAGGAATATAACTTTTAGAGTACCATGCTTATTCATAAAATTCTGACCTTACAACAGCAAATAATATAACGAATAAGTACTTTTTCGCTGACAAAACCTGATTATCCTGTAAATTTATATGAAGATTTCGAGCAAAAAACATATGAGGAGCATGAAGGGGGACGTTTCGTTTGTATTATTCCTGTAGGGATAATACAAACGAAACGTCCCCCTCAACACCCCCGTCCTCGCTTGCGTTAATAAAACTAGTGCTTGATAATGGTCCGCAATTGATTGGACATCATCTGGTATTCATCCCGCGAGCGCAGGTTATCCATCATAAAGCAGGGGTTTTTGATGTTCTCCAGAACCCGTCCCGGAGCCGGAGAGAGCACTACGATGTTGCTGCCCAGGTAGAGGGCCTCGTCTACACTGTGGGTGATAAAAACCGTTGTCACCTGATGCTCTTTCCAGATGTTCAAGAAAAGCTCCTGAATCTCCTCACGGGTGATGGCATCCAGAGCGGAGAAAGGCTCATCCATCAGGAGCAGATCCGGTTTTAACAGAAATGCCCGGGCAATGGCCACCCGCTGCTGCTGCCCCCCGCTCAATTCCTTGGGATAGCGGTGCAGCAAATCATCGATCCCCAGCTGTTGAAAAATATAGCGGCTGTATTCATCGAGAGCGATCCGGTCCTTTTTGATCTTGAGGCCTAACATGGCATTCTGATAGACCGTTTTCCAGGGCACCAGCCCGTAATTCTGCAGGATCAGCCCGATGCGCTGCGCTTTGGGGTCCACGGCCCGCCCGTCTATGGAAACCTGGCCGCCATATTGCTTCTTTATCCCCGACAATACGTACAACAGAGTCGATTTGCCACAGCCGGAAGGACCGATAAAAGTATAGATTTCTCCGCTTTCGATGTCGATGCTCAGATGATCCAGGGCCATGATCTCCTGGTTTTTCCATTTATAGTACACCGATAAATCCTTGATCTTGATCACTAAAAGCTACCTCAATATTGATTCATCCACCAGGTCTTGATATTCATAATTCCCTTTAATGAAATTTTTAGCTTTCATCCACTGCACTACATCATTGACGATCTTCTCATCCGGTTTCACCGCCACGGAGTATTGGGGCAAAACCAGGGAATCTCTGATATTGGCCGGGAAGCCCTGGGACTCGATCACAAAGTCCAAGTAGCTTTCGGCCGGTTCTTGCTGCAGGTAAGCCACGCTGTCATTGTAAGCACGGAAAACCGCTTTGATGGCTTCAGGGTTCTCCTCAAGGCTTTTCGCGGTAAAAGCTATAGCCCCGGGCTTGTTGGCCAGCTCATCGGTGCTGGCAAGGACTTTAGCTCCATTTTTAACCGCCAGGCCGGCCAGGGGTTCAGGCAGGATGCAGGCGTCAATTTTGCCCCCCATAAGCATTTCCAGTCTGGTGGGCAGCGGTGGAATGGCTACTTTTTCCACATCTGCGGGACTCATCTGATCGGCTTCCAGCATCTTGTCGACCATGTATTCCATGATGGTATTGGTGGACAGTCCAACCGTCCGTCCTTTTAGATCCTGCATGGAATCGATTCCCGAGTCCTTGCCGGCCAGCATTTCCACATTGCCGTCATTCCTGGCAATAATCTTCTGCTTAAAACCGCCTTCGTTGGCGAACACCACCGCCAGGACGTCGGTAATCAACCCGTCCAGCTGCCCGCTCTGCATGGCGCTGTCCCTATCCTGGGCGCTTTTGAAATGAACTATTTTCACATCAACGCCGTGGTTTTTAAAATAACCGTTCTTCTCCGCAATAATAAAGGGAACTGATTCCACATCGGGCATCACTCCGATGGTGATGGTTTTTGACTCCGCGGGAGCGGGTTCTTTTTGGGCGCAGCCGACCAGATTAAAAGCGGCGGCCAAGATCAACAAGCAAACCAGAATTCTTTTCATCTTCTAATCCCCCACACTTACATATTTTTTTCCGTGTCTATTCACGCCTGATTTTAATACATTATGCCAGATAAGGCCATAGATTTGGGAAACTTAATCCAAATAATTGTGATAAAATAGCTCAAAAGCATTTGTAGAAGGAGTATAGAATGATCACTGATGAATTAATTCAGCGTATCAATGAATTGGCCCGCAAAAAGAAAAGCCAGGGGTTAACCCCGGAAGAACAAGTGGAGCAGCAAAAGCTTTACCGCATCTATCTGGATTCGGTAAGGACCCAGCTCACCACTCAACTGGACGCCGCCGGCCTCAAGCCCAAAGGCCATGTCTGCCATGACAGCTGCGGCTGCCAACACCACCACCGCCCCAACGGCGAATGAGGCAGTGCGTCCCTGTACCCGCGATAAAGAACCCTGTCCCTGCGGCAGAAAATAAAAAGGCCGGGGAGTTTTTTCCCCGGCTGTATGCCAATAAGTAAGCTCCAACGAACCTTTATCAACTTCTTCCTATCATTACCTTCCAACTCCTGTTTCCCATCTCTATCTTCCTACAAGCCCTTCGTCCATTCCGTTCTTCCTTACTCATCGTCTACATCAGCTTTACTTCACTTCCGCTCTTACCTTCCAACCCTTTCGGACTTTCCAGCAATCACTTCGATGTCGTCAGACCTGCTGCACACTACTTTCCGGCTTACTTCCTAGATATAGTGAACCCTTTTGATCCACTGGCGCCTGTATTCCGACTCGATGTTCCGTTTCCGTTTTCCGGCTCTGTTAGGAATCCATCTTAGGAATTCCTTGGAGCTTATTTATATAATACTGTGAATACCCGGGGTAATCCAGGTCCGTATATGCCCGTATAAGTCCATATATATCTGTTAGATGCGTTTTTGACCTTATTTCTCTTTATTCCTCACTATAAATATTTATTTAATAAAATCTTAACAAAATCATAACATTAGTATAGATATAAGTATGTAACAGGCTATGGTTTAAAGGAAGCAGGAGGAGATTAAACAATATGAAAAGTCTCAGGACTTAGCAGGAAAGGCAAGCAAAAAAAGCGTAATAATAGGTTGATGGGTGAAATGGAATAATGGCCTCATCAGGGCCTTTAAGGATACGTAAATAACCGAAACCGTTTGCAGCACTTCCCTCTGCCGGGATCCATGCAAACACCCCGGTTAGCCCCGCATACTGTTTAATGGTATAATACAGGATAATTCAGGGGCATGCGGAGGCCCGACGATCAGCAGCGAGAGGTGACTGGTTTGCTTATCACCATATCCCGACAGACTGGGAGCCTGGGCGAAGAAATTACACGACAGCTGGCAAAGAATCTGAATTTACCGGTGATCACACGAGACTCCATATTAAATCAATGGTTTGCCGAAGTGGCCGGCAAGCATGAACTGCATATGCTCACAGAAAGCCCCGCATTTTTTCTGACCCCTTCATCACTGGGCATCAGTTTCGCCGCAATCCTGGAAAACAAACTCAAAGATTATGTATCCCAACAGTCCGCCATCATCGTCGGTTTGGGGGCGCAGATCATATTTGCCCCAGATCCCTCGGCACTTCATGTTAAAATCACCGCCCCCCCGGAGGTTCGCATCAACAGGGTTATGCAGACCCATAGCCTGGATAAAAAGGATGCGGAGAGATTTCTGGAGCTCACCGACCGCAAGCACCGGCGCTATATTTCCACGATTTATAAACAGGATTGGTCTGACCCGGCATTGTATCACCTGACCCTTAATACCGGTTTATTAAGCGTCGATGAGGCTGTCGCCCTGTTGCGGTATGCGGCCCAGAACCGGTCCGGCTTATCTCCCGCCGAACCTGAAGCGGTCACTGACCATAACCGGAAGCCAGTGGTTTTCAAACATCCCTCCGAAGAGGAGTTCGCCACCATCCTGGATATGCACGGCATCGAATGGCAGTACGAACCGCGCACCTTTCCCATCAAGTGGGATGCCGAGGGCAATATCACCCTGGCCTTTTCCCCCGATTTCTATCTGCCCCGGTTTGATACCTATATCGAGCTCACCACTATGGATCAGAAATACGTCTCGGAAAAAAAGAAGAAGGTGCAGTTGTTAAAGAAGCTGTATCCGGGCACTAATATCAACATAGTATTTAAAAACGACTTCTATAGCCTGGCCAGAAGATTCGGCCTACGGGAGGAATCGTAAATAAATGACTTCATCAGGTATCGGCAAAATCATTTTTTCTCAGGAGCAAATCCAAAAACGAGTCGCTGAGGTAGGCAGTGAGATCACCCGTGATTATAAGGAGCGGGATCTGGTGATCGTGAGCGTGCTCAAAGGCTCTCTCTACTTTGTAGCTGACTTAACCCGCAGCATCGACCTGCCTTTAGAAGTTGATTTCCTTTCCATCGGCCTGTCCCCGGAAGCCGCCCCCAAGGCCGGGGCAGTACGCTTCACCAAAGATCTGGACATCGATATTAAGGGGCGGGACGTCTTGCTGGCAGAAGATGTGATCGGCACCGGCCTCACCCTGGGCTACATCTGCCAGCACCTGGAAGCCGCCCGGCCCGCCAGTTTAAAAATCTGCACCCTTCTGGACAATCCCGCCGAACGGCTCCTGACCATCAACATCGACTACCGTTGTTTTGTGATGCCAGACACCTTCCTGATCGGATACGGCCTGGATTACCATGAGAAATACCGCAACCTTCCTTATATAGCCGAGTTTGTACGGGACAGAACCGGCAAACCGGTTTGATCTGACTCGCACTGTCATATCGGCATTGTCTATAACCCGCTGGTTAAAACCTCGCTGCCAGCGTGGCGCCAAGGCCTCTTACCTTTTGATCGCAGGATTCTCCACCGGTAAAGCCTGCTACTCACTTATCAAAAGGTGACGTTTCTTTATGTGTGGTTATTGATCTTGGAATAAGTCTTCAAGCCGCTGAGTGGATTTTATGTATTTAAGTAGCTCGTTGGTAAGCAGTCCGGTTATGTATCCGGTAGGAATGGAAAACAGCAGCATAACCGGCAGATAATAAAATATGCCCGAGAAATTAAGAATCAATGCAGCCAGGGCCAATTGCCCAAGGTTATGGGCGATGGCCCCTAATATACTGATGACGGTGATGCTGAGCCCAGACATGGCCCGCAAAGAAACAGCCATTAGGCACAGAGCGCTGAGCGCACCGGAACAACTCATGAAAAACCCCACCCCGAATAAAGTGCCGCTCAGTAAAGCACCCAGTACGGTTCGCAAAACCGTGATCTGCAAAGCCGTCCTGAAGTCCAGTACTATCAAGGCCAATAAGGTGATGATGTTGGCCAGGCCCAGTTTCACTCCGGGGATCGGGATGGGATTAGGCAAGAGACTTTCGACGAAATGAAGCACCGAGGCTTGAGCAACCAGCATTGCGACAACAGCGAGTTTTTTGGTGGGTGTCAAATCCTTCAACTCTCCCCCAGGCACAACTTGATAAGCTGCATTGTTGATGGTCCATACTTGGATTTCAGAAATCTGCTCTTTGATATTATAATATACGAGATGGGATTTGTCTTTTTGGGGAGATTGTAATATGGTCGGAATTAAGCTAGGCCAATACGTTCAAGGGGATTCTTTATTGCACTCGTTGGACCCCCGCACCAAAATCATTTGCTGTGCGCTTATGGTTCTGGGCGTACTAATCAATCCCGACTGGCATTTGCTGATTTTCTACCTTTTAACAACCGCGCTGGCTATGAAGATTTCTGGAATGGATTGGCATTTCGCTTCCCGCAGTCTGCGCAGCATCCGCTATCTTCTGCTGATTACTTTCGCCTTTCAGGCTGTGCTCACCCCCGGCAACCCGGTTTTTGAGCTGGGCCTGCTCAGTGTTACCAGGGAAGGATTGAGGCTGGGCAGCATCAACCTGGCTCGTTTATTAATACTATACTTTGTTTCCATGGTTTTATTGAGAACCACCTCCCCCTTTAAGCTATCCGCAGGTATTGAGGCGCTTTTTCTACCGTTGAGCAAACTAAAGATACCGATACACGATTTTATTACCATTCTGAGCATCTCTTTTCGTTTTATTCCCACTTTGATCGATCAGGCGGTAGTCATCAAAAATGCCCAGCAGTCCAGAGGAGCGCAATTTGATGCACCAAAGCTCGGAATCAGGCTGAAAAGCTATCTGGCCATATTGATCCCATTATTTGAGACCTCATTGTCCAGAGCCGGGGATATCGGCGAAGCCATGGACAGCCGCTGCTATACGGGGCGCCCCAACCAATTGCGCATCAGCCGCTTGCATATGAAGCCACTGGATCTGGCAATAATCGTTTTTTTATTGCTGGGATCGGCCCTGGGAACGTTTATCTCCCTGATGGGTTAGGAGAGAGTCACACTATGGATATAGAAGGCATTGAACTGTTAGACGTAAGCAAAAAATATAAAAACGCTCGGGCGGCAAACGCTGCGCTGAGCAACGTCAATTTGACCATTCTTCCCGGCCAATATGTCGGGATAACGGGTGTGAACGGTTCCGGCAAATCAACCCTGGTACGACTCTTAAATGGACTGATCCAGCCCGGCAGAGGCAAGGTCTACGTCGACGGGCTGGACACCAGCAATCCCGGCCATTTACCCCTAATCCGGCGCCTGGTGGGAGTAGTATTTCAGAATCCCGACAATCAGCTGCTTTCTCCCTTGGTGGAGGAAGAAATCGCCTTCGGTCTGGAGAACCTGGACTTGCCCTTGCAGGAAATCAGCCGGCGAATTGAATGGGCCCTTCAGTTAGTGGGGCTTGAAGCTATGAAGCACCATTCCCCAAATTTGCTCTCCGGCGGACAAAAGCAAAAAGTTGCTCTGGCGGCGGTCTTGGCAATGAAGCCAAAATACCTGGTTCTTGATGAGCCCACCTCCATGCTGGACACCATCAGCAGGAAAGAACTGCTGGATCAACTTAAGACCCTGCATGGTGAAGGCATGACCATAATTTTATCGAGCCATAACCCTGAAGATTTGGTCCAGGCCGATAGAATAATAGTTATCGATCAGGGCTCAATCCATTTGCAGGGCGCGCCCTGGGAAGTCTACCGGCAAGAGGCGGAATTGGCAGCCATCGGATTGGAACCTCCCGGCCTCTACATGCTGCTCAGCCATCTAACCCGGAATGAGTACAGCATAGATGGCGGTATAAAAACTACAGCAGAGTTGGTGCAATACATATGCTCCCGATTATAAATGTAACCGGCCTTCACTACACCTATTTGCCGGGTACCCCCTATGAACGCGAGGCCCTCAAGGACATCAATTTTTCACTGCAGCGGGGAGAGCTGTTAGGGGTTTTCGGTCCCAACGGCTCGGGCAAATCCACACTGGTACAGCACTTAAACGGCCTGCTCTATCCCACCAGGGGCTCGGTGACAGTCTGCGCTGCAGATACTTCCGACCGGCAACAAAGGCGGGAGCTATGGAAAAAGGTAAGCCTGGTTTTTCAATACCCTGAACAGCAGATTTTCGGGACGACGGTCTGGGAGGAAATTGCCTATGGGCCGAAAAACCTGGGATTGGATGATGCTGAAATCAATGATCGCGTGAAAAAAGCCATGCAGCAGGTGGGCCTGCTCCCGGAAGATAGCGCCGGAATCCCTCCCTACAGTCTGAGCGGCGGTATGAAAAGAAGAGTGGCTATCGCCGGCCTACTGGCCATGGACCCGGAGATACTAATCCTGGATGAACCTATGGCAGGACTCGATCCCGCCGGACGCAGTCTAATACTGGATATCATAAAGCACCGTCACGACAACAGCCAAACCACAGTCATGATTTCCCACAACCTGCAGGATATCATGGCTTTAGCTGATAAAGTAGCCATTCTCCATCAGGGCTCGCTGGTTTTCTTTGGTGCCGTGTCCCAATTGCTTAAGGACAAAGAAATACTATCCAGGTATCATCTGGAGCTTCCCGATTATTTGCAGGTTATTTACTCCCTGCAGCAGCAGGGCTATATGTTGAATAGTGCGGCCAGGAGCATAGCCGAAGCCGCTAAAGAAATGGCCCGGCTGCTGGGTTCGAAATTGTAGAATCAGTTAGAGAGTCACCCGGCGGGTTGGTAATCATTCGGCAATAGCGATCACGGCCCGGTTGGGGAGACACACCGCGGTATCACCGGGGTTTTCCAGCCACCCGGTTTTTACGCAGATTTTGTCGGGGCAATCCGCCTGTTTAAACCTGATGCGCCCCGGTTCCACTTCCACGATTTCATGATATTTGCCCGGGAGTATGATCTCCCTGGGTTCGGTAACGGCATCCAGGTTAATTTCTTCTATCACTTTTTGATCCTGTTTGATAATGGCAATTCGATTATGATCGAGGGATTTATGGTTTTCAAAGCTTCGCCAGGCCCCCCAGCCCGCCCATATCAAAAGCATTACCAGCCCGGCCATAAATAACTCACGTCTATTCATGGGTTGATGTTCCGTTGCTCTCTAACCGGGGGTGATATCAAGGAACTGTTTCTATGCTGGCGGCGCGCCAGCAACTCAGCAGTCTCCCGTTCCACCTCCTGCTGAAAGAAGTTAATATCGAGGGTTGACGGTGCCTGGATGATATCCAGCCAGAAGGCTCCTAAAGCTTTTTTCCTGGGGGTGAAGGCCGGATCATAGTGCAGCAGGAAAACGTAAAACCTGGCCAAATCAGACTCGATCCTCCCCTGGCGGCATTCCTCAAAATCGATCCCATATAGCTTTTGTGAATCGGGCTGATACAAAAAATTGCGCAGGTGAACATCGCCCAGTATATACTGCTGCCCTGTCATCTCCCGGGTCAAGGCATAGAAGTCCATCACCCATAGGTATATCTTGTGGACGATTTCCTCAGCCAGCTGCAGTTCGCTGTCCTCAATCAGATCTACCACCGGAATTGCCTCAATGAAACGATAGACGTTGATATAGGCCGTCTGGTTTACCGACAGACGAGGAGGTGTCAGTATATCGGATTTTTCCAACAGACTGCCGATCTCGGTTTCCATGCGGAATCTCTCGGCATCGCTGAATTTTTTGATGACCACATCCCCATAGCGGTAAACATCGTTCTTTTTGCTGGGAAGCCGCTTTGCACCCTTATACTCATTCATGACTATCCCCCTGCTTGGCCATTCCTGGGCCACCGCTCCAATCCGTCACCATCGCTTCGATCAAGTCTGCCAGGCGAGCCGCTGCGGTGACGGCATTGATTACCGGCAGCCCTTTATACTCTGCCAGGTGATGGGAGATCTGCCCTGAAACTGCAAAAATCTCTGGCCTTAATCGTTCCTCAATTTCTGATTCAGAATGTGCAGCAATGATTCCCGGCCCCAGAAAATCATAGGCTCCTTCCAGCAACACAAAATCATGGTCATAAAAGCTCAATATTCTCTCTAGAGAGAGGCGCTGCGGGAACATCACATCGGTTTCATACAAACCCCGAGCAGTAACCAGCTGCGAGCCCGCCATTTTGTGGCGGTGGGTGTTGGTTCCCTCCTCATCCATGGCAAAGCCCTGAAAATGGATATCCTTTACCGAGCCCACGCTGTAACCTCTGCGCCGCAGTTCAGGTATTATGGCCTCTATTGTAGTGGTCTTGCCCGATTTGGAAGGGCCAATGATAGATAATACTTTCATGCTGTCTCCCCTCTGCTGTTTTTGGTCACGCTCTAGTTTCCCGTAAGCCGGGGGTATTGGAGGGAGAAGCTTAGCGCTCCATATCCCCTGTACAAATCCGTCAAAGGATAAATCAATATAAATAAAAATAATATGCCAAAGTCAATGCCATCAACAAAAGTCCTCCAGATATCAGCACATAGTCTTTCACTCCCAGAGTCAAAACCAGATAACTGCTGCGAGTAGAGTACGCCCGGAAAGCGCGCATCTCAATAGACATTGATATCGCCCTGGCCTTAATCAGTGCCCCGGCTACCACCGGCTGAAAAAGGCTGGCTGTCACCTCCAGCTTCTGTCGCCAGGAAAGTTCCCTCAGGTTAACCCCGCGCAACTGAATGGCTGTCATGGCCTCCCTGGCCTCCCCGGCAAAGACCGGCAGGAAACGGATGCCCATGGATACCATGAAGGCAATCTCATAAGGAAGCTTGCATTGCACCATCCCCTGAATTATCTCCCGGCTGTTGGAGGTAGCTAGTATCCCGGCTGAAGCTGCTATTATCGACATGCGCAGTATAAATTCCGCTGCCATCATTAACCCGCCGGTGGTGAGCAGATTAATACTGCCCACAGTGAGCAGCGCCTGTCCACCGGGAACAAATATGCTCTGCATCAGGGCTATGAATATCACCATATTAAAGAGCACCCGGGTCTTTTTAAGCATATCCCAGGGGTTGACCCCGAACAATAACAGCAGTAATATTGACGCTGCCAGAAGTCCGCTCAAAAAAGCCCAGTGGCTCATTATCACTGCGCCCGAGGACAGACAGGCTACCAGTAACAGCTTGCTGCGCGGATCCAGGTCAGAAAAAGCGGTCATCACGGATCTCCCCTCCCTCCATCCGCAGAATGCGCTCCGCATTTTGCTCGATAAAGGTTTGATGGTGACTTATCAAGAGTATTCCTGTACCTTTGCGCCTCAAGCTGGCAATTATTTCAGTTAATGCTTTAATTCGTTCTTCGTCAAGTCCAGTTGTGGGTTCATCCAAAATCAGGTATTCCGGATTCTGGGCCAGGCAAGCGGCCAGGACCACCCTTCGTTTTTCACCCCAGCTCAGATTTAGAGGGAAGGCCTCTTTAAGATGTTCAATATCAAAAAGGTTTAGCAGATATGCAGTTACCCGGGAAATATGTTCTAAATTTGCGCCCCGGTATTTCAACCCAAAACCGATTTCCTCCGCCACCGAGGATGCAAAAAGCTGTTGATCCGGGTTTTGAAAGCTGTATCCTATTTTTCTCCCCATCAGGTATAAGGGCATGTCGCGAGTGTTTTCACCAAAAAGAAGAACCTGTCCACGAGCAGGCTTTAAGATCCCTGCCAGGAGTTTGCCCAGGGTGGTCTTTCCCACCCCATTCGGTCCTGTAAGCGCGACTGTCTCGCCTCTGTATAAAGTGAAGCTCAGGCTATTTATTATACTGCTTTCCCGGTCATAACCAAAGCCTAAATTACTGGCTTCGATAGCCGTTTCTCTAATCATGGCTGATTACCTCTGGAGATGATTGGCGGTTAAGACCGCCCCGGCTTAAAAGCCAGATCTGGTCGGCTACCTCCAGATTGCTCTTGTCATGTTCGACGAACACTATGGCTTTGCCTTGTCTCTTTAGTTCCAGCAAGACCGTTTTGATTCTTCCCCGCATGGCATCATCCAACTGCGAAAAAGGCTCATCGAGAAGGATTATATCCGGATCCAGTGTCAATACCCCACCCAGGGCCACCAGCTGTTTTCCCCCCCCGGAGAGTTTGACCGGATTGGCGAGGCGCAGCCGGTGCAGGCCGATTAGCTGCAAAATGCTTTCGATCCTGCGACCGATTTCTTCCCGGGGAAGGCAGAGATTCTCCGGGCCAAAAGCCAGTTCATCCTCAACAGTGGGCAGAAACAACTGGCTGTCCGGGTCCTGGAAAACCATCCCTACCCTGCCCTCAAGGCTGACATCACCACTAAACTCACCTTTGATAAACCTGGGAATCACGCCTGAAAGGCAGTAGCACAGAGTGCTTTTTCCACTGCCGGATGGGCCGGTAAGGGCTGAAATCTGACCGCTTTTCAATTCAAAAGATATCTGCTCAAAGAGCCACTGATCCTGTCCCCTATACCGAAAAGAGAGCTCTCTGGCTCGTATGCTCGCTATCAATCCGTTTATCCACCCTTGTTATTGTACATCCAATTCACACACATATTTGGCCCAGCGCTGGCTGAAACGGTCTCCCCGGATAACAATCATGTAAGGGCCCTGCCCGTCCGCATCACTGTAACTGCCCAGAAATTCCCGGTTGTCTTTATAAACCAGGTAAATATTGTCCAGGGCCTCTATCTCCTTAATAGTCAGAGGAACAATATATCCGTCCACGGAACGGACCATAACCCGCTGCCTGCCTTCAAGAGATATAGCGGCGGTTTTGAAAAGCTCAGAAAGAGCCACCCCCGTATAAAGATGCTCCTCGGCTCTCTCCATAATGCTGCTCTTCAAGTTGGCCGTGAATTCTATGGCGGGCAGTGTGCCCAGCGTATCCATGTTCAGGCGGGCCGCCTCCCGGCCCCGATCCAGAACCACAATCTCTGCGGCTGCCAGCAGCGCGGCCTTTTCGCGGGCGTATTTCATGTTAAAACCTGCACCCATAGCGGTGGCCAGGAATAAAACCGCCAGAACCATAATTATTATCTGATTGTCTTTTTTCATAATATCCTCTGCAAGGCCTGACCAGGCTGAGCCTGGCGTAACTTTTATTACAGGTTGAATCTCTTTAAGCGGTCGGCCAGCATCCAGGCCAACAACCCGCCCAGCGCCCCTGATAAGGCCCCGGCGCTTAACGCCATTAATAACGGCGCCAAAGGCAAACGGAAGAAAACCACATTGGTCAGGAAAACCCCGCACAGGTTGGAGCCTATGCCGCCTGTAAACATGGCCAGCTTCTCATCGGGCTCTTGCCCTGTCAGCCACAACAGAACATCCACGGTTAATCCAGGGAGGGTATAAGTCAACAAACTGACTATACCGTGGGTTCCATACACCCCGGCGGCAATAACCATTATGGATTGAACAAATCCAATCAGGGTAGCGGTGCCGCGTCTCTTAATCAGAGCTGCTCCCAGAACCAGCCACATCATATAAAACCCACCGGCCAGAGACCCTCCGGGGATAACCAAAGGCCCGGTTATGATATGTGCCAGGGCTGTTACCACAGGCTTGACCGCCACCCCCAGTGCGGCCATCATAGCGATAACCACCAAATCGAAAGTCCCGAAATTTGCTAAAAGAGCCTTCATTTCCGAATTTTCTCCCGGAGAAGCTGTATGGTTACGGCAGCTTCAGCCCGATTGGCCACGCCCTGAGCATCCATTGCCAGACCCGGACCGGATTCTACTGCCAAATGACCATGCTCCACTATTTCCTTATCTTCGGCATGGGCTAAATAGGGTCTGGCCCAATCGCTGATTCTGGCTTCGTCCTCAAAAGGCCTCAACAGCTCCGCAGAGACGGTTTCGTTTTCCACCTTGACCCCCATGGCCCGCACCGCTATGGTGAGCATCTCTTCCCGGCTCAAGGGCCGGTCAGGACCGAAACTGCCATCCAGGTAGCCTTCTAACAGCCCCAGCCGGGCAGCCTTTTGCACATACGGCCAATGCCAGTCGCTGTTTTTAACATCGCTGAAACCAGAGCTGAAGGATACGTCCGGTGCTTGACCCAAAGCCAGTATCATCATTTTGGCGAATTGAGCCCTGGTCAGGGGCTCTGCCGGGGCGAAACGGGCGTCTCCCATGCCATCGATAATCCCCTCCCGGTTTAACTCTGTTATGGCGGACTCAGCCCAGGGAAAGGCCTGTAAGTCACTAAATACCGCACCGGCGGCAGAGTCAATACTGGAGGCGGTCTCGCTGTTTCTCTTTCCGGCCCCCACAGCGATAGCTCTTATTTCTGTATTCTTGCTGACTGTGATCGGCCGGTTCAGCTCGGGTTGGTAGTAAGAGGCGCTTATATTGTATACCTTGCTGTTAATGGAAGGAGCGCTGCCATCTGTAGTATAGTACATCTTCACCAGATCAAAATTATTGTGTTTGAGTTCTACGCTGATCCCATCAGCCCCGGCTACAGTCCGGAAGGATACAGCAGGCCATTGCTCCGGCTCTCGGGTACTGACCTCGATGGTTTGCAGGTATTTCACAAACCAGGGATTGTTCTGCTCCCCTTTGATCCTTTGTCCCATGGTCAAGGCCAGCTCTATGTCCTGCATGGAAGCATAGCCCTGGCTGCTGTCGGCAAATGCAATCATCGTAGGGACTATCGCCCGGGAACCATCAGCGGCGAAACAATAGCGGGTATCGTCTATGAGTTCTTGATAAGTAAAACTGCGGGTATAACCGTCGGATGAGATGAATTTCAGCTGTTTGGCGGTGTCCAGAACTCCGGCCTGATCCAGCAAATGTTTCAGAGACACGCCTTTACGATACATTACCTTATCGGTGGGAAAATTGTTGGTCACAGAATATTTGTGCTGGGAGATCCCCGGGTTCATGGCCTCCAGTTGAACCCGGTCAAATGTAACCGCCTGTCTGACACCATCCCCTTTGATGGTCAAGGTCTCCGTAGAGGCGGCCATGCTAATTACATTAACAGTCAGCAACAAGGCTAGCGCGCATATGCTGATAAGTATTATTCTGGCAGCTTTGGACTTCATAATAACCTCCTTATGCCCGTTAAACCAAATCAATTTTATTTAATCATACCTTCATCAGGGAAATTAGAAAAGACAGGGCGGGTTCCCGTTTAATAAAGGGAACCCGCCCAATTCATCAACATTTATAATCCTAATTTACTTTCTACATAACCTTTGATCAGGGTAGCCGCTTCGGCTCTGGTAGTATTAGCCAGGGGCGCGAACATACCTGCATTTCTGCCGGTCATAATGCCGAATTGCTGCATTCTGGCTATTGCTGGCCGGGCCCAAGCGCTGATTTGAGCCTGATCAGTATAGCTGCTCGGTTCTTGTTCGCTCTGCAATTCAACGCCCATCGCTGTGATAAAGTTGTCCATCATTACCGCTACCTGCTCCCTGGTTATCAGGTCATCCGGCCCAAAGCGACCGTCGCCATAACCGCTGACGATGCCTTTTCCGACCGCCCAGTTCACCGTATCGGCATACCAGGCTCCGGCCGGCACATCATTGAAACCGGCATTGGCTGAATCAGCTGCGTTCAAGCCGCTGACCGAATTAGCCAGCATGGTCAGAAACTCGGCTCTGGTGACATTGCCGTCAGGCGAGAACACCCCTTCAGCCCTGCCGTTCACAATGCCTCTGGCGGCCAGGAATTCGATATTCTCCCGGGCCCAGCTGCCATCAATGTCATTGAAGCTTATGCCGTTATAACCCACGGCATAAAGGCTGAAATGCGTGGTTTCGAAAACCATAGACTGATTCTGCTGGTCGTACAAAGATACGACCACCGCAATGCCTTGACCCTGATCATCGATATAGTAGATGAGCAGCCGGTCAGGGCTTTCTTGACCTGACATGGTATAGGGGATCATGATCTTGAGCTGATTTCCGTCCAAATCAGTCAGCTCCTGACCGCCTTTGAATATCATTACATCCAAAATCGGTCTCTGTCCGATCACGTCCTGGATAGCTGTGTTCAAATCGGGATCAGCGGCCTCACCCATCACTATCTGGATCTCATCAGAGCCCCCCTGGGCCAGGAACTGCAACACAGCCGGCGGCAATTCTATGATGCCCTGGTCGGTTTTGATTGTCAGGGTGACATTGCCTTCCCGGGCCAGGGCTTTGACGGCCTCCGCCGCCAGGGTAACCTCAGACTCTCTCACCTCGTCCGGGGAGTCGCTGACTGCATCGATCTCCAAGTTCAGCGGGGCCAGCGGGTCTGCCGCCGCTTCCTTCAGAGCTTCCAAAGCAGCTTCCATATCCTCGCCGGAAATAGTGGTCTGAGCTGTATCCCCTTGAATGGTCGGGGTTATCATCAGTCCGCCAGCGGGCTGCTGGGACTGGGGCGGCTCATATCCGCCTGCTGAACCCGAACCTGATTCAGTTTTTTCAGTTTTTACAGTGATAGTTTCGACATCATTTACCCACATGGGTTTGTTTACATGATCCGAAGCGGTCTGACCCACCACCAGTTGCAGAGGGCAGGAAGAACCGTTTCTTTCCCAGGCCAGCATGATCTGGTTACCCTGTATATCGGTCCAGTATACACCTAATGCGCTGCCGTCCAGATTGAAGCTGCGGTGGTAACCGTCACTGGCGGTCACGGTCACGCTTTCGGCCGAAGACTTCAGGCCTACCTCATCCAGCAGGTCTTCCAGATAGACCCCTTCAAACTCGTCAGTACCGGTGCTGCCGAAACTGTTGAGCCAGAAATAGCTCGCTGTTCTGGTTGTGAGATCATTTTTCAATTCGGAAATACTGTAATGCGTAATTTGGTTAACCCCGGAACCATTGATGGTTAAGTCATAATCTCCAGGGTCTACCCCCCCGCCGCCGGCATCGCTTACGGTAATGCCTACCACGCCTTTGATGCGGTTGTCCTTGAGGCCGGCCGTTCCGTCATCCAGGTTGCGGTAGATGCGATATGAAGCGGTGACGCCATTGCCGTCTTCATCGGCTACTTTGCCTAAGGTCTCGGTGTTCTCGCCCACATCATAGGCGACGAAATAGTTCTTGGCTACGATATCAGCATAAGGGATATTTTGATAGGAGGCTTTGGTATAGCCATCACTGGTGGTGATGGTAACCTTGATGTTGTCTCCCGCACCGGCATCAGCCAGCAGGTCTTTTAGCAGCGCGCCTTTTACATAATGAGTGTCTCCGTTATACGGGTAGCTGCTTAAAACCTGGCCGGCGCCAGCCGGCAGGCCTTTAAAGGTATGCTCATGGCCGCTGCCGCCCACATAATAGCTGATTTCTCCCGCATCCAGGCCGGCGATGGTGAAGGTCTCGATGACTTCCGGTTCCGGGGGAGCTGCTATATCCGCCAGGGCAGCGGTCATAACCCCGCCATCACTGCCCAGATACATCACCCCATCGATGATGTCCATGGCGTAGATGTTATTGAAATATACGTTATCAGGCCAGGCCGCGTTGGCCCCGCTGTACTGCGCGGTGATGGTCAAGGGCGCAGTCGTTCCCGGGTCGGCTATGTAGAACAAACCGTCTCCAGAGGTTCCCAGCCATAACCCGCCATTGGCATCCACATTGACCATGCGGATCTCCACATTGCCGGTCAGGCTGCCGGCGCCCAGGAGTTGGTCGCCGGTAAACCTGGTGGCGGTTCCGTTATTGTCCACATACCATACTGTGCCACCTACGTTGGCCATTTCCGGGTAAGAACCCGAGGCTACCACCCAGGCGCCGCCATTGGCATCCACCGCAATATCCCTGACCCATACCTGGGCTAAAAGGGAGGTTGCCAATGTACTGTCATAATCGGCGGTATACTGGTAGGGGGTGATGTCCCCATCCGCGGTCATATGGGCAAATCCGCCCACGAATGGATCGGTTTCAGTCCCGGCGCCGGTGGGATAGAACCCCAGCCAGACCCCGCCCTGGCCGTCACAGATGAGATTATCCACCGAAGTGGCCGGGAAGTGGTCTCCCTCACCGTCGGCATAATTCTGATCCCAGCTGGTCCAGGTAGCGGTGCCGGGATTGTATCTGGTCAAACCGCCGAAGGAGCCGAACCAGACATTTCCTCCGCCATCGATGCGCACTTCCTGAACATAATTGTCGGGAATGGTGCCGGGCACATCGGTGTTGTAATAGGTGATGGCGCCGTCCTTCAAATAGGCTGCGCCTTTATTGAGATGAGCCTGGCCTGGATTATAGGTCTTGCTCTGAGTAAACCAGACGCCTCCCCCGCTATCAATAGCGATAGCGTATACCAGATTGCTTTGCAGTACATAGCCTTCACTGGTCAGGGTATTGATGGTGAACTCCTCGCCGGCCGCCGGTTTGTACCAGGCGCCGCCGTTGTTGGTGCCTACCCACATGCCCCCGCCGGCATCGATCGCCACGTCGCGCACCGAGGCCGTGGGAAGCTCCCCGGCCTGGCCGCTGCCCGGGTAGACGGTGAAAGTGTACTCGGGATCAGCACTGCCTGCACCGGTGACAGTGATGCCTTTGATGTTGGTGAGGCGGTTCATCCAGGAACTGCCGTCATCGTAATTGCGATAGATGCGCACGGTGGCTTCCACGCCGTTTTTGTCTTCATCCAGGATATCAGTCATTGCACCTGCGCTCTCACCGGCATCATAGGCCAGGAAATAGCCCTGGCTGCTGATATCGGCCAGGGAGATTTCCCGGTAGCTGGGCTGCTTGGATTCGAAGCCGTCGGTGCAGTTTATCGTCACCTTGGCCTGAGCGCCGGATATCCCGGCATGAGCCAGCAGATCGGCCAGGAAAATCCCTTTGACATAGTCGGTTTTCAATACCGAGCTGGAGGTGTAGAGGTAGCTTGCGGTCGCCTCTCCACCGCTGCCGGTGGTGATGGCTTTGATATCGGATATGTCATAATTGCTGACCTCACTGCCATTGGTCAGAACAAAATCGTGAGTCGGAGGAGGTTCTACGCTGCCGGTCCCCACCACGATAGCGGTCACCCATTTGCTGCACCAGCCGGTATTGTCGTGAACCACCAGGCGCAGGGGACCGAAGGCATTGCCGATATCGGAATCAAAGCCGTCCCTGATATCATTGGTGTCATTGCCGTCTACCAGGGGCAGTCCATCATCGGCAGATATACCCTGGCCGTAAGCCAGTATGATAGGCTTGCCGTTTACCCCATTGGTCAGGTCCGTGGCGGAAAAGTCGATGTGATAGCCATCCTTGGAGTAAACCGTGATATTGGAGGACTGCAGGTCATTGCTGAAACCGACATGATCCCTCAACAGTTTCAGGAGGTCCACACCTTCAAAATAGAGGAAATTGCCCATCTTATACTGATCGAATATCTTATAGGTGCTGCTCAGGGCTTCTATTTGTTCTACGGTCATATGTAGGGACCGGGCGCTGTTGGAACCCGAGACGCTCAGGGTTTTGTTCTTATAAGCCGCAAAAGCACCGGCGCTGTGGGTCCAGCCCGTGAGAGTCGCGGCCGTGACCGCAATTGCGGTTACATTCTCGATGCAGTCGTCCTCTGCAGACCCGTCGATGATCAAGCGCAACGGCCCGCCGCTGTTGAGGTATTCCCCATCATAACCCGGGCTGCTTTCATCCGGCACCAGGGGCTTGCCGATCGGATCCGCCCCGGTTTTGCCGATGCCGTAGGCCAGGATTATGGGTTTGGCAGCCCCGTTCATATCAGCTACAGTAACCGTCTTGGACCCGGAATCACCGTTGCTTACAGTGACTTGGTCGAGCAGGGCGCTGGCCCCCACACTGCTGCTGAAGAGCAGACGTTTCAGGTCGATGCCGCGATAGGTCTGGCTGACTCCGCCCACGGTATAGCTGCCAGTCACCATGTACTTCTGCAGTTTTTCCAGGTCACTGACGCTGAGGGTGACAGCTCCGTCCTTGACTGCGCCGCTGAAAGCCACTTCATTTTCGCCATAGGCGGCATAATCGCCGGTATGTGCATAGATATCCGCTTCCAGATTGATTACGATTTTGGTCAGATTCGTAACGGCTGCCCCCGGGGTACCGGCATCTTTCTGGGCTTCGGTCTGGGCGCTGACGAACATCAGGGGACCGTCGCTGTTTTCGATGGTCTTGCCGGTAACGGTATCGGTTGAAACATAACCGGCGGCATTCTTGTCAAGTACCAGAGGATAGCCGTTTTTGGCGAAGGCCACCATCATCCCCAGGCCATCGGTATTACGCAGGGAGTTGAAGCCTTCGCTCTGCAGGTCAGTCAGGGTCAGATCCAGAGCACTGGTTTCACTGCTTCCCGAGTACAGGGATACATTCCCTAAGACGCCCTGCATACCTACATCCTCAGACAGGAGATACCACAGGTTGACCCCTTCAAACAAGTCCTCGAGAAGGGCTTCATTAAATACTTTATGGGCATAATACGCTTTTTCCTGGCGGCCTTCCTTTTCCATATCACCTTTGGAGATTCCGGCCCCGTAGAGCAGGCTCTCCAACTGGGCCAAAGTGTAGGTCTTGGTAGTGGTTGTTCCTCCCTGCACCACTTCCACGGTCAAGGCGGTGCTGTCCGCCATGGCGGTGTATTCCGGGTTTTCCATATGGGTGCTGTAGCGCTTGTCATCGCCCACATAGATTTCCTGGGCGCGCTGCAGCTGATTGGAACCGTTGTTGTAGAAGTAGGCGTAATTCGTTGGATCTTCAGGGTTGCTGCGGTTCATACCGTCGGTTTTGCCGAAAATGACCCGCATCGGCCCGCCGTCATTGCCCAAACCGCCTGCATAACCAGGCAGGCTGCTGTCCCTGACATAAGGATAGCCGTTGACGCCGTAAGCCAGCATGACCGGGTAGCCTTTTTTGACCGGATAGCCGTTGCTGTCGGTGTCCCATTCCCCTACGGTATTGTCGGGCTGGTATTCAGGAGTGGCCAATTGTGCCTTGGTAGGCCGGGTAGTGCCGATATCCAGGGGGGATTTCTCATAGAAATAAAAGCGGTCGGGATCAGCCAGTTGCGCCATGGAGAACTGAGCCGTGGTCTGATAATTATCCCAGGCGGCGAAGGACACCAGGGTATTGTTATCGTTGGCGTAGGTTCCCGCATTCAGGCCCATTTTCTGGGTCAAAAAATCCCACAATTTGACGCCTTCATATTCGTTCACATACCAGTAGGTGGTATTTGACAGTCCGTATTCATCGCGATAGCCCAAACCTCCTGCAACAGGAAGATCGTCCGGGCCATACTCCACCATGGCTTCCAGCTCGGCCACGGTGTAGTTGACCTCACGGCCCAATGCGGTACCGGTGAAGGTTAAAAGCTGCTCCGTATTCGCCACATTTTTATAGGCATCATCGCTGGCTTCACTGTGTTTATAGCCGGGCGGTTCTCCGCCCTGTTCAACGTAAATATAGGCCACGCTTACGAACTGATCATGCAGTGACAGAAATGGAAACTCGTTCTTATTATAGACCAGTTTCACGCAGCCGTCTTCATTGTCCAGTCCGGCTACCGAACCGAGATCATTGTCGTAGACGAAGGGCGCCACCGTGGCCCCATCGGCGGTGCCGGTCCCATAGGCCAGTATCACCGGGGTTTCAGCGTCCACCAATTGCTCATAGCTTATGTAGCCAACGTTCTGCCGCCAGCGGTTTTTGAATATGATCTGCACATCTTCATCGACTATTTCCACATTGCTGTTTACCAGCCCGTCGATGATGGACAACACTTTGACCCCTTCATAGCTGAATTCAGCAGGGTTGCCTTCTCTGACGTCAGTGTATAAGCCTCTATAAATGTTGGCATTAGCGGTGGCTTCCAAATCATAAATCCGAATGGGGGTGGTGCTTTCAACACCCGGGCCTTCCACGGTCAGCGTAGCCCCGGTGATGGCATCGATATTGTACGGAGCGTCTCCGGAAAGCCCGCCGTTGTTGATATGCTTGTAAGAGCTGTCGGTGTAGTCCACATACTCGGGCGAATTAACAGTGATCGAAGTGATCATTTTTGCAGGGCTGACAGCATCACCATATAGTCTGAAATATCCATAGACGGAAGCATCGTCCTTTTTGGTGTCATATATTCCGTCTTTTGGTCCGCTTTCACTGTCTCCCTTTTCATAAGCCAGCATATAGTTGCCGCTGATCAAATCACCTACCGTCATACCGGAGGCCTCTACATCCCAATTATCAGCGGTTGTGAAGTTGACCACATAATCATTATCATATCCGTCCAATAATACTGCCAGGGGTATTCCCCGGACGTATTCTGTCGCGGTGATATCGCCACTTTTGGTATAGGTATAGCTGCGATCCGCCCTCTCCATCATTAGGATTTCGCCTCTGGTGAATTCTTCTCCAGCGATGGTAATTAGCGTGTTAGTGAGAACATCACCTACTATTAGGTTTCTCACTCCCGTCCAGTACAGGCTGTTATTTACATCATTGATATTCTGCTGGCCAACCATCAGTGTCAGCAGATCTTCTTCTTCAATATCGTTTGTATCCTGGGGAAGGACGGGTGAGCCCCCGCTTTGATCCTCCCTGCTATTTGCCCATGCTAGTATAGCGTCAACCACTACACTGTCACTTTCAGATCCAGTGCCGATATGAGGATAATAATACCTTCCTAAAAGAGGCTTACTGCCATTAAAACTAACCCCTTCGTCATCTCCCATCATGCTGATTTCGCTATCCGTTGACAAAGAAAATCCACTTTGTTCCAATAATCCTTCTACCGTGATACCATCGCCCAAATGAATTCTTTTGGTACCGGAATTATTGATAGTGGAATAATAATTGCTCTCTACCAGATCCGTCATACCCTGCAGCTCATCCAGGGTATATGATTTCTCATTTTTGACATTGGCCGCAGTATAGATGCCACTAGGTATAATGTCATCGCCGCTGACCAGCAGGATCGGCTGTTCGGTCTTGCCGCTCAATTCATCCTCAGCCTGGGCCCAACCGCCGCCCGGAATGATCACCGAACAGGTCATCAAGGCCAAGGCCAACAGCAGCGATATGCTTTGCCTGAACCATCTGCCCGTCTTCCTGCCCGGTCTCATCAAAGTGCTCGCTCTCAAATAGATCCCTCCCTTGTTTACTCATTCTCTCTCATAAACATCTTTTATCCATAAAAGGGCTTCAGGCCTAACGCACCGGCCTGTCCCTGTATTATGGGTAACTATCCTGCCATGCTACGGTTGAACTATGTACTGATCCAAATTCCTTCCTACCATCTGTCCATCTGTACTTATCATCATCACTGCACCCACCCCGGGCATATCCGCCGCCATCTCCAGGCCCTTCTGCGGACCTTTTATAAAAAGGGCGGTGGAGAGCACATCCGCAATGGTGGCGGATTCCATTACCACCGTGGTGCCTGCGCTGGCCCGGGAGGGAAAACCGCTCTGGGGATCGATGATATGATGATATCGGACCCCATCCACTTCAAAGTAGCGCTGATAATCACCGGAGGACACCAGGGCCTGATCCCGGCCTTGCAGGACTGCTTTGATGCCCTCGGGGTTGCGGGGGTCCTGTACCCCTACCCTCCAGGGAGTTCCGTCAGCTTTGTTTCCTAACACATAGACATTGCCTCCGGCATTTATAAGGGCGTTTTTTATGCTCAATTCCTGCAATGTGGACACTGCCTTATCGGTGGCGTAGCCCTTGGCTATCCCACCCAGATCCAGGATCATGCCTTTTTCAGGCAAAAAAACTGTAGACTTAGCTTCATCCAGCACGATTTTGCTGCAATCGGCTTTGCTCAAGGCCTGCTTAACATCATCCTGCCCCGGCACTGCGGGATGGTCGGTGCCGAATCCCCACAAGTCCATGACGCTGCCTATCAAGATATTAAAGGCCCCGTCAGTGCGCTGATACCACTCCACACCCGTTTTTACCAGTGTGAAAGTGTCCTGGCTCACCTTGACCGGGGCTATCCCAGCATTTTGGTTTATCAATTGCAGTTCCGACTGTTGATCAAATCGGTTGGTCAGACTATCGATGTCAACAAATGCTTTCTCTACCGCTCCCAGTCCCCGCTCGGCCAGGGCCTGGTCCTGTGAGGTTATCTTGCAGGTTATGTAGGTGTCCATGGCGAAAAAATCCCGGCTGTAGGTCTGTAATTCCCGCTGTCCGCATCCCGAGAGGCTTAAAGCCAGAATCATCAGGCATATAAAGAATACGGTTCGTGACTCAGGCATAAGGTGCTTCCTCTCTTGATCAATAAAAAAACGAGCGACTTATAAAAATGCCGCCCGTTATTTACACAACACGCTTTATTGAGTATTCCTTTCCAAAACGGGAGGCACAGCCGTTTCCAACTATACCCATCGGTTCATTCCCATAATCCTCTTATGATCTTAGGAAAATGAACTCGGAATAAATTTATCTAATTTTCTGTTATTTTACCACATTATACTGAAAAAGGGGGGCAATAATTTAATTGGCACAACCAGCTTCTATCAAGGTTCTATAAGTTCTTTTTGAGCGCGGTTTTAATTTCCCGTGCATAGAGCCGCCAGTTTAGCACCAAATGTGCAATAATGCCAAACCCCATAATCAAAGCGCTCAGTGCATGACTGTCCTTAATAAACTTGCGGGTCAGACCCAGCCACATCCCATAGTCTAAAAAGTATAGAACTGCGCCACTGGACATGGAATACAGGGCGGTCACTATTAATAGTGTAGAAATGATGGCCTTGGCCTTTGCGCTCTTCATAATCATCACCTGGTTGTAGTAATTGGGCTGAATCGTTAGCCCGTAGTTGTCACATTAATCAGGGCCATAGCATCACGGCTTATGATCGTATGCCGGAAAACCTCAGTATTTGCAGCAGCACGGTTCTGATCAGCGCACTGTTTCTGGCCCCAAACCTATCATTCCACCACGATCTCGATCATATAATTTGTGAAGCGCTGCCCGAAGACATCATCCAGAACCACCACCCGCATAGCTCCGGGTTTCCCGTCTTTGGTTTTGAGCGGCTCCCCATTGTCCTCGTACATAACATAGACCGCGTTCTCTTTTAAGACCTCATCCATAGAGATATTGGACATATAATCATCCACGCCCACCGGCTGCACCATTTCACAGCCGGTGAGCAGACCGGGATCCACGATTGCGATGACGTTGGAAAGCAGGGTACCCCTAAAGCTGTGGCTGGTGGTGCCGGAGGTGGAATGAATCATCATAGTGCGTTTGACACTGGGCATCTCCCGGATCTGTTCCAGGGTGACCTCCCCCAGAATGGTTCCGTATGACCTGACAGCCAGTTTACCGTTCTCCTCAGGGCCTTCGGCATCGGATTTCTCAAATTTGACCATGTAAGGCACTGCCTCAGCGCTCTGGCCTAGAACCGCCTCGCGGAATATTCCCATGCAGGCATTGACCCCATTGGCGATAGCCTCGGTGGTCACAGTTGCTCCGGTTATAATAATAATCTCATTGTCCCGTTTGGCCTCCAGGTGAACCAGCTGCAGGTAATCCTGACTGGACTTGTCAGCGAACCGCTGGGTAAACCAGCTGTTGTTCATGTCGCGCACATAATGTTCGGTCTCCATATGGCTGACTATCCTCATACCTGTAGTCTTGTCACTGTCCTTATCAATGCCGATGGCCAGGGTAATAGGCCCGTTGTAAGCCACCGGTTTGCAAATAAAAGCATAGTCGCCTTCAGGGGTGGTAAAAACCTTCTTGACCGCCTGGAATTTGTCTTTTCTGTCCGCAGTCATAAACTCATCAGTGATAACGGTCAAGTCCCCGGCGGTGTAATCCTGAGTAAATATTTCGTTGACAGCTTTCAGCTCTTCCGCGGTCGGCTGCGATGACTCCCCACAACCTAAAAGCGCAGCGGCTGCCATCAAAACCAGCAATAACCCCAGCTTTCTAATAAGCATAGCTCAATACCCCGCTGTCGTATTTACCGTAGCCGATCACTTTCACCTTAATAACACCGGAGCCGCTCACCGGGATAGGCTTGATCAGTTCAGGCTGGAAATATGAGGTGCTGGGGTTATATACCGGGCTATTTTCATTGGGCTCCTCCCCGTTCAATGTATAATGAAGCTTCACTTGATCCATGCTATCATGCTGCAAAACGATCTGACCGCCGTCTTTTACAGCCTGTGCCTTGCTCCAGCTGCCCGGATTTGAGGTGGAAACTGTTATTTTAGAGACCATCTGCACTGACACCGCGGTATTTACATCATTTAGACCTTGCTGCCCGATAACCAGGCGCAAATCCCCTTCCCGGGCCTTCGAGAGCTCCTGTCCTTCGCCAAAAGCCCAGGCCAGCATGGGCTTGACTTCGACCGCGGCAGCGGTGCCGCCGGATAACAGGTCCGGATAGCAATAGCGCTTTCCCAGGAGCTGTTCCCGGGTGAGCGAAGCCTTGTAGCCGTCACTGGCCTCTACCTGTATGCTTTTCGCGCCGCTTTTTAAACCTGCTTGTTGCAAAAGATAGGCCAGGTTGACTCCTTTGGCTACCGCGAACTTGCGGGTAGGATAGTTGTTGACCGTGGAAAAACGCTGCTCGGTATATGCGGCTTGCATTCCTTTTAAATCGGCCAGAGAGAGATACATCGTCTTGCTGATCCCATCCCCGCTGATGGTCAGTATGGTGTCCGCGGCGGGGCCGTCAGTCCAGGACTGAGGTACTGTCTTGTCGCCGGCTTCCCCGGTTTTGTCACTCCCCGGCGCCGATGGCGTCACCTTCGCCATACGGATGCGCAAAAGGTTGTTGATGTTCTGGTGTCCGGTGCCGGGATCCCACACCACCCCGGCGGTGCCGTCGGCCCGATTGACCAATATGCCCCGGCTCATATCCAGACCGCTCACGGTGATTTTCTCTCCAGCAGTCCCCAGTATGTCAAAGCTAGTCGATTTCACCGATTCCACTTCGGTTTCATACAGGACTTCTTCCAGGGTGATGCCTTTTTCTCCCCCTATCTCGCTTACATCCATGTATTCCAGCATCTTCTCCGGGAATATGGCAGCATCCGCGTTGGTGGAGACCCAGGCGATATTCTGAACATTCATGCCCAGTTTTATATAAGGAGAAATGTTGGTGGGTGCGTCAGCCCCTTCTATCTTGATATAATAGCGCGATTTCACCATATTGATGACTTCATTTTTCTTGAATCCGTCCGCCGATTTCATGGTGAAAAAGGCCTTGCTGTCTACATTATCCAGGCGGGAGAAGACCTGTTCCAGGTCGATGGCATCATCCTTGCTGCCATAGTATTCATACTTATATGGCTCGATGCCGGCCGCCAGGTTGCGGAATACCCATACAGAAGTGATAGACTTCTCCGGTATCTCTTTATAAAGAATGATTTTTTCGACCTGTTTTACCCAGTAGGGCCCGAATTGCCCCTGTACCGCCAGACGCGCCGGGGCGTTGTCGTCATCCAGTTTGGCTTCGCCGTCTATGACCAGCGCCAACATCAGATCGGGGGTGGCATCGATTACCTCTTTAGATAAAAGGCAGTAATAACCATCTCTACCCACCACGCCTATGCCGGCATATTCAGCCAGATTCCCCCCCAGGTGCCGGATGACATCCTCGAGATAAGGACCTGACATTTTGAATTCTTCGGTGAGCCCGGTGGTTCTTTTATAACTGGCATTGAGGTCATGCTGCTCCAGCTGGCGCAATTCCGCAACCGATATCTCAGTCAAGGACACATCGGCCTCATCCTGAGGCTTTAAGCCTTCGATGGTAATCACCCGGGCCTCGTACTCAGGATCCCCGCTGCTCTTGCTCTTGCTGCAGCCAGAGTAAACCGTGATGGAAAGGGTCAAAATCATTAAAGCGGCGATGAGTAAAGTTTTTTTCCTGCCGAGGTTGTGCATAATACCCTCCTGCTACTTGATTATCATATTTATTGGGCATCAAATGTGAAGGCCTTAATAATGCTGTCCTTTTTTCCATAACCGGTGACCAGGACCTTGATGACCGTGTCTTTAGTAATAACTATGGGTTTATTAAGTTCCGGCTGATAAGTACTCACATTATACATAGGGGAAAGCATGGTGGGGTCGCTGCCGTCCAGGGTATAGTGCAGCTTGAGCAGGCCGAGCGATGAGTGCTGCAGTTTAACACTTTCTCCGGAGGCGATCCTCCCCTCAGCCGGGAAGGTCTTGGCCGGTTCCCAGGCTTCAGCGTCCGCGCTGGACACTATTATTTCATTGACGTTTACCACAAAGGCCGGATTAGTATGTTCTAAAGGGTTGCTCTGGCCGAAGATCAGGCAGGGGGAATCGTTCACGGCTTCCCCCAGATCTCCGGACCCTTCTTTATATTCATATGCGATTATGGACTCCACACGCTCGGCTCCGGCAGCAGAGCCTTCTTTGACAGCGGGATAATAATAACGAGGCAGGCCGATCAACTGCTCTCGGGTGAAGCTGATTTCATAACCGTCCGGAGAGCGGAAAGTGATGAGCTGAGCTGAATCCAATACCTCGGCCGCTTTTAAAATGGTCCTTACGGTTAAGCCCCGCGCTGCGTAGAACCTGGGAGTCGGCCAGTTGTTGATAGTGGAGTAGACATGTTCAAAGCCAGAATACGGCAAAGCCGCCAATTCTCCGAAGCTGAAGTTCTTCTCACCGTCAATGCCGTCTCCTTTCACTATGATGCTCAACTGCTTTTGCTGTTCGGAAAGACTTGGCCCCCGGTTGGAATCCACTATCGCTCCGCTGCTGTCCCGGGTCTCCAGGAAAATACCCTTCTCATTCAGGGTTATTACGGTATATACCGGCTTGCCGCCAATGCTCGCGGCAGCATATTCAAAACTGCCCGGAGTGTACTGCTTACCCCCGGAAAAACCCATCAGGTAAACGATGCCGTCATCATCCCGCACCCCTTTTTTTAGAGGGTAGGTGCGCATATAAACATGCTGATGGCCTGATAAAACCAGATCAACCCCGGCTTCCTCCATGACAGGCACAAAGTACTTTTGAATGGTTTCAGCCCGCTGCATATCTTTGGGGATATTTATGGCCGGATAGGCTGGATGGTGAAACATGACGATTTTGTGGGTCTTGTCAGTTGCAGACAGATCATTTTTTAGCCATTCCAGGTCTTCGGGATTGGCTGCCCCCATGGCATTGCTGTCCATGACCGTAAAGTGCGCGTCCCTGTAGTCAAAAGAGTAGAAGGCTTCCATTTTCCCGGGCGGACCGTTTTGAGGGAGGTCAAAAATAGCTTTGTAGAGATCAGTAAGGTCGTGATTGCCGGTGGCGGGATAGAGAGGCAATTTTTTCAAGGTCTCGCCTCCGGCCGCCATAAAGGCATCCCATTCCCTTTGGTCACTTCCGTCATTTACCAGATCTCCCCCGATCATGACAAAGGCAGGCCGACTCTCATGCCGGGCAGCCGTCTCCAGCAGTTCACCCCAGGCTGTATAGTCGCCGGTCTCGGGATCAGCTTGAGAATCACCCATATATATAAATGAAAATCCTTGAGACGTATTGTGATCTTCCGGCTCAGGAGAACATCCCGCTATGACCAGGAGAGGCATTAACAAAATAATCAAGCCCAAGGTGAAATAAAATTTGGCGATTTTCACATTCATACAACCTTTACAAATATTTCGATACAACATTTGTTTCTCCCCGCAGGTATTGGCCCCACATATTTTCTTTGATGCGATATCTCAAAATTCACACACCCCAGTATAATCGAATCGAAGAATATATGTTTTGCACAACTTTTGTATAACTTTGACATCAGAAGTTAAAACCCTGCATTATTTTGTATGCAAAACCAGGATTGATATCATCTGTCCTATGTAATCATATCGGCAACTTGGAATAATCCGGTTTTGAGCAGATCTTTTCTTTCGGACCCCACATTACCGGTAACGTCCCAACCTTGGGGTCACCTTGCCGCCGCTTGACGATCGATTTCTTCCAATCCACCAGCTCAGCAGACATCCTGGCCAAACACCAAAAAGCGCCTCATAAAAGAGGCGCCTTTTGGCTTGAACATGAATCCTGTTTTGCCAGGAGACAAATAATTTCTGGTTTCTATTTCTGGTAAGGAGTTACTATCCACTTCAGACAGCCATCTTTCTTGCCGCCAAAGATATCATAGCCTTTAACAATATCATTTAATGGAGCGCGATGGGTGCACAGGAAGCTGGTGCTGATCTTACCGGCCTTGATCAACTTGATCAGTTCTGGAATGCGATTGGCGTTGACCAGACCCATGCTGATTCTGATGTTCTTGATCCACAAGGTGTTCATGGCCAGTTCCTGGGGTTTTTCAAATACGCCGATCAGAGATACTGTTCCACCGGGTCTGACAGCATCGATGGCCATATCGAAAGTGGGTTTGAAACCATTGGCTTCGATAGTAGCGTCAGCGCCGCGTCCTTCAGTCATTTCTCTGATAGCATCGCCGGCATCCCCGTTGAGGGGATTGACTCCAACGTCAGCGATACCGTTCTTCACTGCCCAATCCAAACGTTCCTGATTGATGTCGACAGCCACTATCTTGGAAGGCCCCCACAGCCGGGCGGTGGTCATAGCGCACATTCCAACCGGTCCGCAACCCATAACCGCAACAGTATCGCCCGGTTCAATCTTGGCCTGTTCGGCGCCAAAATAACCGGTTGACAGGATATCGCCGACGAAGAGCACATCTTCCTCCGTCAGTCCCTCAGGAATGCTAAACATCCCCAGGTTGGCATGAGGTACCCGCACATACTCGGCCTGGCAGCCGTCGATCATATAGCCGAATATCCAGCTGCCGGTGGTGCAATGCGAATAAATCCCGCGTACACAGTAGAAGCACTCGCCGCACTGGGTGACACAGGAAACCGCTACTTTGTCCCCTACCTTGGCGTTCCTTACCGCAGGGCCTACTTCCACGACTTCACCCACAAATTCATGGCCGATTATTCTTCCCGGTTCTACTTCCGGCATACCCCCGTGCCAGATGTGAATGTCGGTGCCGCAGATAGTGGAAGTGGTCACTTTTACTATCGCATCATCGGGTTCGATAATGCGCGGTACCGGTACATCCTCCAAACCGATTTTTTCGGGGCCACGATAAACCAGAGCTTTCATTGTGTCAGCCATTAAAAAACCTCCCTTTTCTTTTCCGAGGGACTGCATGCCCCTCATTTTATCCACCCCTAATTAATACAGAAACAATAAAAGCCGATGGGTTAATTACGCTTAATAAGCGCTTATAACACATCGGTTTTCTTTGGAGCCCCCTGCAGGGTTCTCTACAGACCACCAGGTAATTTGTTGCAGGTTTTGCTCAACGTACCATTACAGGTTAACATGCGGCAAAAACCGCCATATTAACCCTAAAAACAACAAAAGCCGATGGTTAAACGCGCATAAAAGCACTTATAACACATCGGTTTTCTTTGGAGCCCCCCGCAGGGTTCTCTACAGACCACCGGGAATTTCGAGTATACTCTGATTTTAATCTACGCTCGATTTTTCAGTTAATATGCGGTCGAAGACAATCACATGCATCCAGAAATCGTTTTCCGGTTCCAACTCATAGGCATGGTGAATGGCGACAGCGCTCAACCTGTTTTCGAAATAGCCTACGTTGTCAATAGCATGCTGTTTTACCACCTGCATTCGAGCTGCTCTTACCACCTCTCTTCCAGACGGAGTCTTGTTTATGTATTTTTCCGGCTCGGTTAGAAAACCTTCGCCGCGGATAACCAGCATATCGTCCCAAATAACGATTTTGGTCTTATCGACCCCTTTGCCAAGCTTGTCTTTGAAATATTTTTCCATGTAAATTTTAAATTCGTGTTGAAATTGACGGCGTTCCTGGTCATTCAACCTGCGCCCGGACATGCCGGTAGGAATGATAGCTTTATCATCTACCAATTTGAATTGAGTTGACATAATATTACCCCCAAACTCCCTTATCAATATTATGCAACAACGCTTTTGTTTCTGCAGAGTATTTAAAATCTCTATGCAATGACGCTTTTATGTTCTGCAGAATATTTAATCTCTCTCTGTAAAAACAATAAAACCAATATTAAATATGCTATATGTAACACGTACAGCACTTAAATATTGGTCTCTTAAAGAGCAACCGATGGTTTCCCTGTCAGCCACCGTAATATTAAGTTTTGTTAAGTTTTGTCGTGTTTAGAATTGATATTTGCCTCTATTGTTAGAATAGTAAAGCATTGTTGAATTGTCAAGAACAAAAATCCCTTACTTCATATCAAATTAGGACCTGGTTTGGTTTATTATATCTATATCTGGGCTAAACCAGGTTTTTATAATTCTTTTTCCCTGGTACGTCTGGCACGCTGTTTTCCATAAATATAGCGCAACAGCAGGAACGCCAAGAACAACACCAAGGCCCAGGGCAGGATAATGAACAATGCCACTACGCTGTGGCTGGCAAAATTGATTAACCCGTTGACACTGGACACCAATCCCTGCATAGCCTTGCCCATGGTTCCCTGAGGCGCTTTTACGGCGCCGGGGACGGCTTGCACAAGCTCTATCTCGATGAGGCTGTATTCGGTGGCATTGGCAAGGTATTTGAGGCGCCCGGCCAGAACCTCAATCTCGGCGCGGGTTTTGCCCAGTTCATTTTCGATGCTGATGATATCGTTGATACTGGCTGCTTTGCCCAATAAGCCCACCAGGCGTTCTTCCTTGGCCTTCAGCACCTTCAGACGCGCCTCGGCATCATAGTATTCCTCGGTAACATCCCGGGTAGATATGACTTTGTCGGTCACTTCTCCCAACTGGGAGATGGAGGAGATAATGTCGTTCAGCTTCTCCTGCGGGACCTTTATGGACAGCTGCGAAGAAACCCTTTGATCATCTCTGTACAAACGGCTATTGACGGTATAGCCTCCATTTTCGGTGCATAAGGCGGTAATCCGGTCTACGGTTTGAGAAACATCCTCAACCTTAATGTCGAGGTTGGCATTTTGTATTATTTTACGCTCCATGCCAGCCGATTCTAAGGCCGAATCAGACTGCGGCGCTGTTTCCGGGCTGCCGGGGGCGCTGTCTTTCGCCATCTCGGCGCGCTCATTCTGGACCAGGTCTTGCGACTTGGCGGAACCGCATCCGATCAGTGAACCGGTTAAGAGCAGTATAAGCAGAATGACAATGATTCCTGGCCAGCGATTCAACTGATACCTCCCCTTTCTAACCTTGTTAGTAAAACTATATCATAAAGTTCGTAAAGATAGCCGCACCCCACCCGGTTTCCCCGGAAGCCCTGCGGTGATAAATCGAGAAAAGCTTCAGGCTATATCATCATTACGCAATTATTGCAGTCAAACATTCAAGTGTAGTGCAATTTTTGTATTGCCGCTGAGAATGAGGACAGCAGAGATCATATTCTCCGGGCCGCAGCCTGTCTCCCCGAAATAGCTGTCAACACCGGTGCCGACCGGCTCGTTTCCCGCCAGATAAGCCGCTTTATGCGTCGGCGGTTTGATGCTTCACCAGCCCAAAAGCTTTGGAAAATTCCAAAACCGCGATAGGGATCAGGGCCAGACCCAATGCCAGAAGGTATGAGGCGGCAGACAGCAGAACCAATCCGAAGGCAGAGGCCACAGCCGGTATAAAGGCAACCACTCCGATCAGGGCAATGGAAATCACGGCGGCGCCATTGAGATATTTGTTGGAGAAAAACCCGATCGAAAACAGCGAGTGGTTGGAGCGCATGTTGAACGCATGAAAGACCTGGGCCAGGGCTAAGACCAGAAATGCCATGGTGCGGCCGGCTTCTATCTCCCCCTGGCTGTTCCAGCCGGCATTAAACCCGATCAGGGTCAAAACCGCAAACATCACCCCCTGCAGGATGACCCGCACTCCCATCCCCTGGGCAAATATGCTCTCATTTTTGGGTTTGGGCCTGCGCTGCATGACATCGTTTTCAACCGCCTCCATGCCCAAGGCTACAGCCGGCAAGCTGTCGGTGACCAGGTTGATCCACAAGAGGTGCACCGCCAGGAGCGGCGAAGCCTGCCACAGCAGCATAGCGATGAATACGGTTAGAACTTCACCGATATTGGTTCCCAACAAGAAGCCCACGGTTTTTCTGATATTGTCATATATGCAGCGGCCCTCGCGCACCGCATCCACAATAGTGGCGAAGTTATCGTCGGTTAACACCATGTCAGAGGCGCCCTTGGCCACGTCGGTGCCGGTGATGCCCATAGCGCAGCCGATATCGGCAGCTTTCAAAGCCGGGGCGTCATTGACCCCGTCCCCGGTCATGGAAACCACTTTTCCCTGCCTCTGCCAGGCCCGGACGATGCGGATCTTATCCTCGGGCGCAACCCTGGCATAGACCGATATATGAGAAACCCTTTGATTGAGTTCATCTTCTGACATCGCAGTCAGATCACAACCGGTGACGGCGTCATCCCCCGGCTTCAAAATGCCCAGCTCCCTGGCGATAGCCGAAGCGGTGACCACATGGTCGCCGGTGATCATGACCGGCTTGATTCCAGCACTCCGGCATACCGCTACCGCATCCCGGGCTTCAGGCCGGGGCGGGTCGATCATACCCACCAGGCCCATGAAATGAAGATCATTTTCCAGTTCTTCTGTGGTGGGAGTATCCGGTACGGTTTTAATTATTTTGCAGGCTACTGCCAAGACCCGCAGAGCCTGGCGGCTGAGTTCCTCGGTATAGCTCCGGCCGGCTTCCACCTGTCCGGAGATACACCGCCCCGCCAGCACGTCGAAGGCGCCTTTGACGATTACTACATTCTGCCCATCAATGACATTGACCGTGCTCATCAACTTGCGGTCAGAGTCGAAGGGCAGAACTGCCAGGCGGGGGTAGAGACGGTTCAATTCCTCTTTGGGCATGCCGTTTTTATAGGCGGCCATGATAATAGAGGTCTCGGTGGGGTCGCCAATATGCTTTTCCTCCCCGTCCTCAAATTCGACCACCCCGTCGGAACACAGGGCCGCGTACCGCAGCAGTTTCTTAACGGGAGCGGAGTTGTTTGCGCTGATATCTTCTATTATAGAATTCTCCGCAGCAAAGGCTTTGACCAGGGTCATCTGATTCTGGGTCAGGGTGCCGGTTTTGTCCGAGCAGATCACTGAGGCGCTGCCCAGGGTTTCCACGGCTGACAACCTTCTGATAATGGCGTTGCGTTTGGCCATGCGCTGCACTCCGATAGCCAGGACAATGGTCACAATGGCCGGGAGTCCTTCAGGGATGGCTGAAACGGCCAGGGCTACTGCGATCATGAATATCTCCATGATAGGCATTCCGTCCCACAGGCCGATCGCGAATATGATGGCGCACACCGCCAGGGCCAGAAATCCCAGGTATCTGCCCAGAAGATGCAGTTTATGCTGCAAAGGGGTCTCCCCGTCGGCCTCGGACTCCAGGAGGTCGGCGATCTTGCCCATTTCAGTTTGCATGCCGGTGGCGGTGACCACGGCCTTTCCGGTTCCGTAGGTAATGCTGCACCCCGCGTAAAGCATATTAAATCTATCCCCCAGCGGGGCGTTGGCAGCCACTTCCGCCCGAGCATCCTTCTCAGCGGGCACCGATTCCCCGGTTAAAGCCGCCTCCTCGGATTTAAGGCTGGCGCTTTCAATGATCCTGGCATCGGCCGGGATATAGTCGCCGGCTTCCAATTTAATGATATCGCCGGGTACTAATTGGGAGGCTTCAATGATAGTCTCTTTGCCGGCGCGGATCACCCGGGCATGAGGGGCGGAAAGCTTTTGCAAAGCCTCCAGGGCCTGCTCGGCCTTGCTCTCCTGCACCACTCCCATAATGGCATTGAGCACTACGATAAGCAAGATCAGAACCGGTTCAAAAAACCCTTCACCTTCATATATGGACACCACAAATGATACCGCCGCAGCGATGATCAAAATGATGATCATAACATCTTTGAACTGGTCTAAGAAGCGCTGCAAAAGGCTTCGCTTTGGTTTGGCCTTGAGCTGGTTGGGGCCGTACTCCTCCAGGCGGCGTGAAGCCTCCGTGGTGCTCAAGCCCTGCTCCTGTCCAACCTCCGTCTGCCGCAGAACTTCTTCAATGCTGCTGCTATGCGGTATCAATTGATCTTTTCCTCCTTAGCCATCAAAATACAAAGCAATATAAACATATTTTTTTGCATTAATTATATAACAACATATCAAGCGCCTCGATACACATATTTACTATTATTATAGACAACCAATTCTATAATACTGATTAATCACAATACCTGCTTGCCATAATCATGCAATTACACAACCGACATCCTGTTACAAAAAATCACCCCCGCTTTGCTACAACTTACCATGGGTGAGGGATGCGTAGTAATTATGGACATCCCTGTGAGTCCTCAAGGTTATTGGGTCATAATCCAAGATGTCCGAAATTTAGCAGGTTTACAAGCTTTGCAGTATGATGCATAGGTTTTTATAATTGTAAAAACAATAGCTAATGTGTGATTTTGAGATGAAAACTTAGATTTTTTACGCAATCAGAGGAGGTAGATCTTATTCGAAAGCGCACGAAAAGCATCATCATGATCTTGACATTTTCTCTGCTTTCAGCGGTTATTCCGCCGCAAGGCGCCCAGGCAGCTTATTTGGGGGACAGGGTCCTGGTGCCGTACTCGCAAGGTTATGATGTGCAGCAGCTACAACGGGATTTGTCCTATCTGGGTTTTAGCCCGGGCAGTATTGACGGTATATTCGGGCTCCAGACTTTGGCTGCAGTAAAACGATTTCAGGCCCAAAGCGGCCTTGAGGCTGATGGAGTGGTTGGAAAAGCGACCGCCAATGCCATCATTAGAGAGGTCAGCAAACCTGTAAGCACCTTAGCCAGCCCCACTCAAGCGGTATCAACCCCCGCCCCCTCCAGATTCTTATCGTTTTCCGGCCGCGACATTGAAAATCTTGCCCGCCTCATCTATGGAGAGGCCCGGGGTGAGTCCTATGAAGGCAAGGTTGCGGTGGCTGCAGTGGCTTTAAACCGTTTGGACTCCAAGAAGTTTGGGCAGTCGCTGAGTGAGGTCATTTTCCAACCGGGCGCATTCACCGCAGTGAGCGATGGCCAGTTTTACCTGAAACCCGACGCCATTTCTTACCAGGCTGCTGAAGCTGCCCTGCGCGGATGGGACCCCACCGGAGGAGCAATTTATTATTGGAATCCGGCCACGGCTACCAGTAAATGGGTTTGGTCCCGGCCTCTTATCAAGACCATCGGGCGGCATGTTTTTGCCAGATAATACCGAGGTTGACCCGGATAATCTCCTGCCCGGCGCCACAGCTTAAAGCAGTGCCGGGCGATAAACACCAAAACGATTTGACACCACAAATTCAAATCAGATGTCTGTTCTATGCTTAAGCTGATGACGTGTCTGCGGCGCCATATGGGCCAGGCGCCAGTGCAAGAGGACAAAAACAACCGGGGTTAGCCTAACTCTTACTTAACAAAGGGAACCCAGCAAATCCTCAATACATACGAAAACCGTTTTCCGGCAGTAAGCCTAGAAAACGGTTTTTTATTGGTTGATAATAATCATTTATATAGTCATAAACCTGGACGGCTGAATGCAGAGTATTGAATTAAAAAATCGGCAATAGAATCTTAAGGCCTTTGAGGTACGGCAGCGATGCAGCAACTTCGCCGGAGCCGTCCTGATTGTTGTGTTAAAGAACAAGTTTTTGTGGGAAAATAAGGAATGTATACATATGCCCAGCAACACAAAAAGGAGTGGGTTCCGATCAACATAAAGACCAGAAAAGACCTGATACTGTTAATAACCTACGCTGCCGTCCTGATACTGGTGGTAATCAATTTCGGCCCCATAATCAAGGCTCTGGGACGGTTTGCGGCTTTGTTTAAATCTCTGTTCATCGGCATAGCCATCGCCTTTGCACTTCACAAACCATGCCAGTATATAGAGATGCTTATGCGGAAGATGTTCCTGAAAAACAGCAGCCCCGGCTTGACCCGGGGATTGGCGGTGCTCAAAACCTATTTTCTGGCTTTGCTCGTTATAATTATTCTGATGCTCTTCATTATCCCCCAATTGATCGAGAGCGTTCGCCTGTTCGCCGCCAACATCGAATCCTATCTGGAAAATACGCAGAGCTTACTCAACCAGGCCGCCAAACTGCTGCAGATCGCCCATATCGACCTGTCCGAACTGGTGGATCGCCTGTATGCCTTCTTGAACCAGTTCACCAGCAATCTGGGCGGCCTGTTGGCAGGGATCATCGGCGTCACCGCCGGAGTATTCGGTTTTCTTGCCAACCTGCTCCTGGCGGTGATCTTCTCCATTTACCTTCTGAGCGGCCGGGAGAAAATCCTGGTCAATTGCAGGGCTGTAGCCCAGGCTTATCTGCCCCCCGCAATATACGGCAAGGCACTGTACCTCTATCGGGTCACCGTGGACAGCTTTGACAAATATGTCTACGGTCAGCTGGCAGAAGCGGTTATTCTGGGGGTGCTTACCTTTATCGGCATGGTCATTTTCGGATTCGAGTATCCCTTAATGATCGGCACCCTTATCGGCATCACCGCCCTGGTGCCCATTGTCGGCACCTATGTCGGCGGTTTTATAGCTTTTCTGGTCTTGCTCATGGTTTCACCGCCACAGGCCTTGTGGTTTCTGGTGTTTCTAATCATCCTGCAGCAGTTGGAAAACAATCTCATCTATCCCCGGGTGGTGGGCGACAGCCTGGGGCTCCCGGGCATCTGGGTCCTCCTGGCAGCCATCGTGGGAGGAGGCCTGGCGGGTCCGCTGGGCATCCTCCTGGGCGTACCTGTGGCTACCGTGTTCTACAAATTGCTGAAAAACGATGTCCGGGAAAGAACGGCTATTGAAGAAGCCTGAGGTGCAAAGCAATCAAATACTGTGAAAAAGATTCCGGTCAGAGGGCCGGCACGATAACCGGCAGCTTCAGAAAATTGCTTGAATCACATACTGCTGCGCCGAGCTGGCGCTTGCATTGTAATTGGCTCATCAACTGCTCAATATTATTCAAAAACATTAAAACAACTTATCGCGTTTTTCGTTCTCCGAACTGGCTTGCTTGACGGCGACAAATCCCCCGGTACGTTTATATTTTACGGCCTGAATCTCGGCCATTGCCGCCAGGGCTATTTCTGCCGCCAGCTGCCCTCCCAGATCGAGGCCGATGGGTATGTGCACCCGCTCGACCAACCGCCTGTCGGTCCCCAGTGTCTCCAGAGCGCTGAAATATGCGGTGACCTTCCGTTTATTGCCCATGATTCCGATATAACGGGCCGGGGAATCGATAACCGCCACCAGGGCGTCTTTATCGAATTCATGGTGGTGGCTTAACAGTACGATGCTGGTAGCAGGAGTGATGGGGTATTGCTTGAGCAGCTGCACGATGTCCCCGACGAGCAGATTACCGGCCTCCGGAAACCTTTCTCTGTTCAGCATCTCGGGATTATCGTCTATCATGGTTATGTTGTATCCCAGGATCAACGCGAATTTATAAAGGTTAAAGGCAACATTGCCCGAACCGACTATGATAAGGCGGTCCCCGGTTGGCATCAAACTTGAGCTATCGGTTTGGGTTGCTTCCATGCAAAACTCCTTATATCCTAAAAGCCTTTACTTCTTATTTTCCATCTGCCCAGACTAATCATCGCACTATCCATGAATATGCCTTAGAATGACAGCATTATGCCGGGTTATATCTAGTTTACTCAATATGACTGGTTTTTTGGCATTTATTATTACTTATTTTCAGTTATCCGTATTGATGCTTACCAGCGGAAACCCTGAAATGACACCATATTTTGTCACAAAGTGTATTATTTATTTGGCATGGCCCTGGTTGAAGCCGGAGTCATAACTGGCAGCAGCCAGCAGCTCAAGCCGGACGCAACCACCCCCGGGCCCAGACGGCACAGGTGCTCTACAACCTGTTGACCAAACAGATTTAGTTTAAGCGTAAGCAACCCGACAATCATGAAAAGCCAGCAGCTCCTCCAGGGGATCTGCTGGCTTTAGCCATGCTTGTTCTGTTTTGCGCTCTGCGTTATCCACTCCAGGGCTGGTCCTCATAAGCCACCCTGTCTTCCAGCCTGACCGGACCGTTCCAGACGTAGACATAAGCCCGGGTGGTCCTGCCGTCTGCCATCACTACCCTGACCCGCTTGCGGTTATAAAGTGATCCATTGTCCTCCAGGATATCGATCTTATGTAAGGTCTTCCAGTCTATGCCGTATACCTCTCCCCGGACCTGCTCCCCCTTTTCGGGAACTACACCGGGATAGCTCCCCAGGCCGTAAAGGGCGTAACCCGAAATAACGCCATTGCCCAGGAACTTGTGCCCTGTGAGAAATTGTTGGTGATAATGTCCGCCTCTCATCAAGGTGCCGTATACGAATACCCGAATCATGTTATCTGCCCCGTATCACTTTACAACTCATTTCAGGCTGCTTTAAAGGTGTGAGCAGTTTATCTGCCTCGGCGAATACCGGTTCCGCTCTTAGTTTCTTACCCCGGAAACCGCCCAAGCAGGACTGCTGTAATATTCCATGCCGGTGAAGCTATTCCCGTCAGCAGCCATGGTCACAGTAAATTCCCATTCCGATACCGGGTTGGTGGTGGAAAATTTCCCGCTCAAGGTATTGCCGGCAACAGTACCGGCAAAAGCCTTCCCGGATTCGCTGTCATATCCGAAATAACCGCTGACAGCGGTACCGTCTTGGGTTAAGACCAGCTTCATGTCTCCCATATCTTCATCATTGACGACCATGTCCCAGGTGCCGGAGAAGTCGGCGGTTTCCACTGCCGCAGGAGGAGGAGTTATGTTGTCGGGGCCGTATTCAATAGTTATGGTTTGCGTAGGGCCGTCCCAGGCAACTTCAGAACCCAGATTTTCGGTGATAAACCGCAAGGGCAGCATGGTCCGGCCTGTTGACGAAATAAACGGAGCCGCTTCCAGGGTTTTAGTGTCTCCGTTGACTGAGGCCTGCAGACTGCCGATAGTGAGTTCAATTATATTGTTATTAAGCGAAATTGACACTTTTTGCTCCTGGCCGTTCCAGCTTATTGTACCACCCATGGACTCGATAATGGAGCGTATCGGGACAAATGTGCGGCCGTTCACGATTACCGGTGCAGTACCCATGCCAGGGTCTATTTCCTGGTCAACCCCATTTACCGATGAATTCGGCTGACCTACCTGCAGAATAATAGTCACATTGGGGTCATCTGCTGCCTGAGCCTGCGATGACAGGCCGCCAGCGGGCAGAAGCCAAACCATCAAAATCAAAAGTCCGGACAACAATAACAGGGTTCTCTTCATAACCTTTCCTCCTTGATGTTTTTTAATGGAAGGTAAACCTGCAAACAGTGATGTAAAAGACGGGCCTGATTTTCCTTCTTTTTCTATCTTATAATAAATATGGTCAATATTGAATCATTTGCCCGGAAATGTTAGCTATTTCCCTTGCAGAAGGCGTATAAATTGACGGGCCTCACCAGGAGGTATTTTACACCCTGCCATCTTTATTCTACACTTTCCCTATTTTGGTAATTAAATGTAACAACCTGCTAAAGCAGCGCATAGCATGGATTAAACCATATTTGTATTTGTTAAAAGATAGAATGTGTTTCATGAAAGGAGGAAGCGTATTAATGGTCTATCCAGCTCACTGGAAATATATTCCCCATTGCGTTCCGGGCAAGGCGGATTCAGATTCATGCATTTTCGCCAAACATCCTAAACCTCAAGGGATAATATTGGAATGTGGAACAAGTCCTCAGGCGGCCATATTTGATCCCAACCAAACAGAACCTGTAACTGTAGTCTTAGACAGGGTTACAGTGGATACCACCTGCCTATGCAGGCCGACTGTTAAAATTGAGTTTTCCAGTCTGGTATTCTTCGATGTCGCACTGGAGACTCCGGAACCGCAAAGAAGCTTTGAATTGATACTGACCTTTACATTAGTAAGAAAATGCAATGGAGTCGAAGATATATTAAGAACATGGACATTCCAGAGGTTGGTTGAGTTCATTCCGGTTGCAGGGAAAATCATTGCGGATTGGAGAGAAGAGACTCCGTTTACAGTGACTTACTGTGACCGGGCCTGTCCTGGCTGCTGCACATATGAAATGAGGGTGACATCAACCAGAATCAATGACGCCTCCGCTGCACCTGACTTTGATGCTGTAAGGGTAACATCTCCTGACATCAGCGCATTGGCTCAGGGTCAATGAAATCAGGCTCTGACTAAGTTCTATTTAGAAACCCATCTCATTTTTAGAGGCCAAACTATATAATAGCGATTTAGGGGCAGATAGCTGTTGCGGGTTATCTGCCCCTTAGCGTTTACCCACTTCCTGCCGCTGCGACAACACAACCGGGCAGCATAGTAGTCCGCCCTGTAAACATCACCATGACATTATGTCGATTCTTGACATTTTTTATCAATAAGTATATATTTAGGAGTATATATTTTAGTTTGGTTTCCTAAATATTCGGGAGGCAAAATAAATGTCAGACAACAATCATGTCATCAACGACCTGGAGCACCTCTTCTGGTCTCTCAACCAGATACTCAACCAGATCACCAAATGCTACCTGGCTGACAAAGGCCTGTCAATGCCCCGTTTTTGGGTACTCAGGCGCTTGAGCCTGGAAAAACCCATGACCATCGGCGATCTGCATCGCCAGATGTACCTGGCCCCGGCCACCATTACAGGGCTGGTAGACGGGTTGGTGGAAAACGGCCTGGTCAATCGTTACCGGGATGAAACCGACCGGCGGGTGGTCTATTTAAAGCTCACCCCGCAGGGCAAAGCCCTGGTAGACGAGGTTTTAAATTACCGCATCGCCAAGCTGAAAGCCGCCCTGGGAAGTCAGGGCAATGTCGATACCGCTCAGCTGCACTCCTGTCTGGAAGGCCTTTATGATTGGCTGCATGATTCTGTTCGCAAAAAATAATTAAGGAGATATCACCATGAGTCCCAATAAGGATAACTACAAATGGCTGGCTCTGTCCTGCACAACCCTGGGCACTTTATTATCCAGCCTCAACGCCAATACCCTGATGGTCGCCCTACCGGTGATATCCAGAGACCTGCATTCTTCTTTGGCCACTATAATGTGGACCATGATGATCTACATGCTGTCCATGACCATCCTGGTGCCGTCTATAGGAAGGGTAGCGGATATGATTGGGCGCAAAAAACTGTATGTGATCGGTTTTGCGGTATTTGCCTGTTCTTCTCTGTTGTGCGGGATAGTCAGCAGCGGCGGACAGCTGGTGGCAGCACGCTTCATACAGTCTATAGGCGGCGCACTAATGCTGGCAACCAGTACCGCCATCGTTGCCGACGCTTTTCCGCCTTCACAACTGGGTTTCGCTCTGGGGATCATACTCATGGTATTTTCGGTCGGGAGCGCGATCGGCCCAATAGTGGGCGGTTTACTGGCCTCCTGGAATTGGCGCTGGATATTTTTCTTCAATTTTCCGCTGGGTATTATCGGTACCATCTGGGCGTGGGCGCAGCTCAAAGAAATAGTGAAACTCCCTGAAGGGCAGCGTTTTGACTGGTCCGGAACCATGCTGTTCACCGTCAGCCTGAGCATGATCCTGGTGGCCCTTTCTTTTGGCGATGGGGTCGGCTGGCTTTCACCTTTAATAATAGGCGGGATAATTGGGGGCATTCTCATGATGGGCGCCTTCATCTATGTAGAAAACCGGGTTGAGCAGCCCATGCTGGATCCGGTTCTGTTTAAACAACGCCACTTGGCCGCCGCCTATGCCTGCAACCTTTTAAACGGCATCGCCCGGGGCGCGGTTCCGTTTCTGATGGTATTCTTTTTTCAGGTCATCTGGAGCATACCGCCGCTGCAGACGGCTTTTATGCTGGTGCCGTTTGCTCTGGCCATGATGATCAGCGCCCCCATCAGCGGACGTCTTTCGGATAAATACGGTTCCCCGGGGCTGAGCACACTGGGTCTGACTGTCGCCGCCGCGGGCGTATTGGGTTTAACACAACTGGAGTTTGATTCTCGCATGGGAGTGATAATATTGTGTATGGTTCTCACCGGCCTGGGTTCGGGATTGTTTTTCTCTCCCAACAGTAATGCCATCATGCAGGCAGTTCCTCCTCAACGGCGCGGCATCGCCGCCGCCACCAGAACCATGTTGAACAACGCCGGCTCATTGATCAGCATGGCCATAGGCCTGGCCTTGATAAGTTCCAGCATGTCGTCTGAAGCCATGCAGGCATTGCTGACCCATACCCAGGTCGGCTCTGAAGGGATAGTTATCAGCAGTTTCCTGGACGGACTGCGCCGGACCTTCTGGCTGTCCTTCTTTATATGCCTGGGCGCGGTAGCAACCTCACTATTGCGCAGTCCCGGCAAAGCTGTACATCAAACCGGTACTCAGATGCAGGATAACCCTGTGCCCGAAAGACCTTAAACCGGGTTTGATTTTGCATCGGATACAGCGGCTTTTGCCTGCACGGGCCGGAAAGCGCCGCTTCTATCACTCCTGCCAGCTTGGGTTTGTCATCTGAAAAATGCCGGGCTTGCGCTGAAAGCTGCTCTCCGGGACGATTTTGGCAGCTTTTCTGGCGGCCTGCAGATTGGCCAGATTCACTGTAGCTATGGATATTCCTTCCGCTCCCACGCCGGCGCCCAGCAATGTCTGTCTGAAGCCCGGGGTCCTTATGGGGCCGAATACGCCGCTGCCACCGAATTGGGCCACGTTGGACATGACAATATACTGATAGTAGCGATGGCTGTCGGCTATGCAACAGCGCTCATAAAGCTGGCTGTCAGGGTTGTTGGCCACGATGAAGAGCATATCCAGGGGCATATGGCAAGAATCGCCCCGGTTAATCTTATAGACGATATCGAAATGACTGTAATCATAACAAATCAACAGTCCAAAAGACCAATGCATGCCATATGAGAAACGCATGAGCTGGCTGCCTTTATCCATGATAAAATTGGCGGGCTTGCCGTTTACTGTTTCAGGAAGACGGGCATCATACTGCGATCGGGTCATTTTATTGTATTGGAAACGCTTTACTTCTCCGGTCTTGACGGGCACATAAATAAAACAGCGGTTTGAACCCTGGGCCATTTCCGGGGATTCCAGGGTTACAGGCTGGGGGTCGTATTCAACCCCGCCAATAACAATGGTATTGAATCTCCGGGAGAATTCCCTTATATCGGCCTCCATGGTCAGGGGAAGGAATACTTCGGGAAAGATCAAAAAATCAAGTTTTTGCCCGGATAATTCCAATTTTCCGGCCAGGAACTCCAAGTATCCCTGAATTTCTTTTATGAAGCGGGGGGCATTCGGCGAGCAGGAAATACAATAGAAATGATTGAGATAATCATCCTCGCTCATGCATTTCAATTGGGCAACACCTATGTTTAAGGCATCTTGATCATGGTTGGGAACATAACCCGATTCCGCAAGATCAACGTTAACCAGGTAGTCGGGTTTACCCAATTCCTGCTTATAGTGGGGATGTCCGTCCATCGAGTATTCTTCACTGGGCTGTATCGGGGTCCAGGGGCATCTGTTGTCCGCCGGATTGCGGCCCTGACGTTCTTTCTGGCGGAGCATTCGCAGCTCGGCAAGAGGAAGGTCAACCTCCAGAAAAGCGCTGCTTTCCCCTTGCGTATAGGCAACCGCCCCGCCTAGGGACAGGGAGGCCTTTTTGGGGCCGTTATAGCGAAATGGGGCAAAAACTCCGCTGCCTCCATAATTGGCAATATTCGATATAATCACAAAACAGGATAAGCGATGAATATCAGCCAGGGCGTACTGGATAAACAGGCGGGTTGCCGGGTTAAAGCAGGATACGACCAGAATTTCCAGATCATGTCGGGCAATTTCATATAAAATATCAGCGTTGGTATAATCATGACAGCTAATAATGCCGATATTTCCTATCGGGGTGAAAAATATATGGACTTCTTTACCCCGCTGGAGCTTTCCTTCAGCGTAAAATTTGAGGTCTTCCTCCGAGAAAGAAATCTGATCAATGATGACCGGGTCATTTCCCGGAGTAAATACCGCCGCTGAATTGGTGGCGGCACCACTCCCGGCATGTAAATAATGGCCCAGACGCGTAATGATGATTTGCTGACGGCTGTCGGCCTGCTCCTGAAAGATATCCAAAGACACTTTATTCCCAGGATGTTCAGAAATCAGTCCCATATCCGCCGTATCCGGGATCCGTTCCAGAAGGGAGCGCACATCGCTGCGCATTTCCTCCGGTTCCTGGCTGTGATCAAACCGGCCCGCATATATCCCCTGCCCCGCTGTTCTGCCGATGATCCGTTTAGGATATAGCTCTTGAACCAGGGCTATCTTGATATTATCCGCCGGCCTGCTCTCCCTGCGCACAAAAGAAAGCTGGTGCTTTGTGATCTGAAACACAGATGATTCCCCACTTTAATGTGTAATCCCATATGAAAAGCCTATCGATGATTTAAAGGTCAGTAGGTATTATTTCTGCGACCTAATCTGCTGCTATTTTCCATTATAACTGATTTCCGGTGGATCGGTATGACGTAAGGACCCATAATTGAAAACGATATGGCTGCCCTGAGAGGCAATGCTGGCAATTTTGCCTTCAAGGCAGCGAACACCGCTTCACAAGAGAGATAATCGGCACATCCCTTCAGCTTAGGATGATGGCGGGAGCCGTTCAGGAGAGATGATCATATCGGATCTATTCTTTGGCTACTTCTATGGCTTTGCGCAATACTCTTGTCCCATAACCAGCACGGCCAAACATATAAAATAAAAATTGCAAAAACACTTTTTGCGTTAGAAAAATCATGTTAAGCTGTTACCTATACTAAACAAAGGAGGCTAAACATGAAAAGAATCGGGATCTTTCTTCTGGTTAACCTCTTGGTACTGACTACCATCGTCATTGTTACCTCAGTTTTAGGGGTTAATCGTTATGTTACCGCCAATGGGATTGATTATTACAGTTTGTTGATCTTTGCGGCTGTAATCGGCTTCAGCGGAGCATTCATCTCGCTCTTTTTATCCAAATGGATGGCCAAGCAGATGATGCATGTTCAAGTAATCGATCCGGACAAATACCATAGCGCTCGGGAACAGCAACTGCTTAATATGGTTCATGGTCTGGCCCGCAAAGCAGGCCTGCAAAAAATGCCTGAGGTCGGTATCTATCCGTCTGGTGAAGTAAATGCTTTTGCAACAGGGCCTTCCAAAAATAATTCGCTGGTCGCAGTCTCTCAGGGCTTGTGCGATCGCATGAACGCCGATTCGCTAGAAGGCGTATTAGCCCATGAAGTTGCTCATATCGCCAACGGAGACATGGTCACTATGACTCTCATCCAGGGAGTAATCAACACGTTTGTGGTCTTCCTGTCCCGCATCGTCGCGTATACCGTGTCTATGTTTGTTAAAGAAGAAGCCAGAGGCATCGCCCACTTTCTCAGCATTATCATCTTCCAAATTCTATTCTCCATCCTGGGCAGTATCGCGGTGATGGCGTTTTCTCGTCGCCGGGAGTTTGCTGCTGATCAAGGAGGGGCATTGCTGGCCGGCAAACACAAGATGATTCAGGCTTTACAGTCCCTCCAGAGATCAGTCGACATGGTAGACAATCAACAAGAGGCTTTTGCTACTTTTAAAATCAGCGGAGAAAAGAAACATGGGCTGCGGCAACTTTTTGCCAGCCATCCCGGCCTGGAAGAACGTATTCAACGCCTGGAACAAGGGCGATAATCATTCACCTCGCATTATCAGCCTATTCAGATCCAAACCCCTGCTAATTTTATTTTAGCAGGGGTTTTTGACGGTCAGCGCAAACCTGCTGCCTTGACAATCCAGGGCTTCACTCATCACAGCCATGAATTTCCTTAGTTGGGCTCCCCGACCGGCAGGGCGTCGATCCATCCTTTGACTTGAGGATTCTCAGTCAGTTCGTAGGCCAGGGAGTAATAATATCGGGCTTCATCAAAGGACTGGGCTTCCCGGGCCTGATGACCCAGGGAAATGGCGATACTCAAGACCAAATCGTTAGCCCCGAATTGTATACCGTGATTGGCGAACAGCTCTGCGCATTTCTGAAAACTGGGCAAGGCCAACCTCCGCCCCATCTTATGCTGGATATATTTTAGGGCTGCCTCAGGGATCTGATTATCCTTGTCAAACCTGACGCTAAATGCGTACAAGGCAGTGGCCAGCTCATAATTCTCTTTCTCCACGTAATAATAGCCCAGGTTGCGGTAGCAGCGGGCCAGGTTCCTGGCGGTGTAAGCCTGATTGAGTGCTTTGAGGTTTATTTCCAGGTATCTTTTCAACTGCTGGTTCTGTTTATAGATCTCTCCCAGTTCGACAAGAGTCTCCACCTTGATGGGATTCCAGCGGTTCGACTTCAACAGGGCTTTGCGGGCTTCTTTGGGTCGTCCCATCTCCAGGAGCAGGTTGCCGTAGACCAGGTAGGTGTCGGCATATTCCTGGGGGACAAGACGGACTTCTTTTTCGGTATTGTAGAGCTTGCCATAGAGGATCTCCTCCAGCCGATTGTCGAAACACAGGTACTCATATTGGCCGTCCGATTCGAACTTGGGCGCGGTGGCGTCTATCTTCTCCACCAGGCTCTCCAAAAGGCTCAGGCCACCCTCGTAGTTGTTCTGCGCGATTTCATTCTGGGCCTCTTCCAGCACCACCCCCAGGACCTGGGTGTTGGTTGCCAGCATGTCGCTCAAGGCCGCCTTCTGGTCTTCGGGGAGCGCCTCAAATATCAGCCGCCCGATGCCCCAGGCCAGTTCCTCCGATAATTCATGTTCTTTGTATTTCCGCAATTGCTCCTGAAGATATATTATATCGATTTCCGCATCTCCGCTAAGATTCGACTTTATCTCCTGCATGATCTCCTCGTAATTCATTCCTATACCCCCGAATACTCATATTATTGTCATCCCGCAGTTTTTGTCTGTCATTGTCTATAATGCGGTTTAAAAAATGTTCTATTCCCCATATCCATTATCCTCCCCGAATGCAAATATTGACGGGATTATAGCGCGTATCTGCAGGATAAACAGGAAGCCGTCAGCCAAGCCACAATAACCTGACTGACGGCCACGTTGCCGTTTCTTATTAAATAAAAAATACTTTACCTTTGCCGTATACGATTCAACCTTCTGTCTTTTATTTCATAAACCACATCCGCCACATTATCAAGCAGCCGTTTGTCGTGGGTGATAAACACGATCGTTCCAGCATAGCCTTTCATCAGCGCTTCTAAAGCCTCCAGGCCGGGCAGGTCTAAAAAGTTACCGGGTTCATCCATTAGCAGGATATTGTAGCGACCCAACAGCATTTTGGCCAATAGCAGTTTAATGATTTCGCCACCGCTCAAAACAGGTAACTTTTTACCGACATCATTGGGTCCGAAACCCATTGAAGCCAAAACGGAACGGATTTCGGAGATGCTGTAGTCGCACTCCTCCCGCAAGAATTCCAGCACTTCTAGATTGCAGTTGCACTTATAACCATTTTGGGCAAAATGACCTATCACAGCCTTGGGAGAAACCTCGATCCCCTCTTCCTGGTTTAAGATCATTTGCATCAAAGTCGTTTTTCCAGTACCATTACCGCCGGTCAGTGCCACTTTGGCTCCCAGGGGGATGTGGAAAGATGTGTTTTCAAACAATACTTTATCTCCATACAGCTTACTTATTTCTGTACCTCTAATCGGATATGGGTTATGGAGGGCCAAGGCCTCAGTCTGCCGAAAACGGATCCTGGCGATGCTTGCTGGAGCTTCCACATCTTCAAGGGCGGCAGCCCTTTGTTCCATAGACTTGGCCGCCTTGTGAAGGGTTTTTTGCTTGCTTCCCATGGACTTTTGATGCCCCAGACGCCCACCGCTTTCAGAACTGTTTGGCTTAGCAGCACCCTTGGCCTTCTGATCTATCCTGCGGGCCTGCTTGCGCTTACCCTCAGCAGCTCGTGTCAGCCGGTCACGTTCCTCAACATACTGTTCATATTTGGCAGCCTGACTCCGGCGTTCCTCCTCTTGCTGACGAAGATAATCAGAATAGTTGCCCCAATACTCGGTAATCGTGCCGTTTTGAAGTTCCCATATTTTATCGACCACCTCATCGAGGAAATAGCGGTCATGGCTTACAACAAGTAATGCGCCGGAAAAACACTTCAATTGCCCGATTAAAAAATCAATTCCTTCGCGGTCTAAGTGACAGGTAGGTTCATCGGCAAAAAGACCATGCACCGGTTCCGATAGGGCCTGGGCTATTTTGAGCCTGGTTTCTTCACCGCCGCTCATGGTCTGTAGCTCTAATTGCTCAACTCCCAGTCTGCCCGTAAGAGCGAAATCCCTGGTCTCCTGCCAAATAGCCTCATCTAGCTGTGGGATGTAGGCAAATCGTCCCAACCGCTTGATCTTACATCCCGGCGGGGTTAATTCCCCCAAAAGAACCTTGAGCAAGGCGCTTTTTCCCGCACCATTTGCCCCCACCAGACCGATACGGTCATAATCGTACAGTACTAATTCATCGATATCCAGAATGTCACGTCCGCTGTATTCTACACAGACCTCTGTTGCTTTTATCAGTAATTCCATTTTCCTTCCTCCTGTGTGAAATTGCACGTTTTATAACTTGTTCGCAGGGAAAAACCTGCAATTTATACAGGAAGGACTACGAAAAGACATAATACATAAATGTGCCCCCTTTAACATCGGTCAGTCTTTTTGACAAAACCTGCTGATAGCTGGAACCAATCTGCTTGCGTTCTCAGGGAGGGCAGGCTTCTTGCTGCGGACAATAAAAAATGCAGCCTAAAACCGCAATGCGAGCTTTAGTCTGCATACCAATGTCTAACCAAGATGCCGGGGAAGATGGCACAACCCCAAACATCCGGACGCACTGTATCCACTTTCCTGATTCGTTCAAAATAAGCACAGCAAAAAAGCCCACCATTGTGGAGGTTATTGCAAGATTTTGAGCTGGCTTATCTTAAACGAATAGACCACATAGATATAATGTCTCCTATGATTTAAGTTAAAGCAATTTTAATATGAACATTGTATACCTGTCAATTTCAGGACCGTTATTGAGCCTGCCCAAACCCAGCCTGGAGCGGCATTATGAGGCTTGGTAAAAATGGCTGTTAAAACCTCTTTTCCTGAAGATACCTTATTAACCAAATACAGGTCAGGTTCATAACATATGGATATACCGTCTAAAAAGATTGTCGTAGGCAGGAAATGCCAGATCAAAATCAAATAAACTGGAATTTAAGCCGGTTGCGAGACCGGCTTAAATTCCAGACAGGTCAAAAACCGTCTCCACTTGCATCTGACCTGAATAACCGCAGCGATCATGGATAAAATAGGCCTAAACCAATTCATAAATGGAGGACTAAATGAGAACCCAATATGATCCAAACCTTATGGAGGACAGGGCCATTGCGCAAATTGATAACGTACCGTTAAATGCTACAGAAATTGGTGCGTTATGGAGTTCTTACATGCAGTACTCCCTATTTGTTTGTGTCCTTAAATACTTTTATGAAACAACGGAGGATTTGGAGATCAGGCCCGTAATAGAAGATGCGCTTCAGATATGCAGCATTAGAGTCAACCGGGCTGCCGATATCTTGCACAAAGAGGGTTTGCCTATTCCCCATGGCTTTAGAAACAGCGACGTTAACCTGGAAGCCCCCAAACTCTTCTCAGATCCCTATCACCTCTATTATCTGATTAATTCCAATAAGATCGCACTGGCTATCAACGGGTTGTCCTTCGTTACCTCAGGTAGAGCTGATATTCGAGATTTCTATGATCATTGCGTAAACTCATCCATCCACCTGTATAACACAACAGTAAACATATTGCTGTCCAAAGGTCTGTATATAAGGCCTCCCGTCGTCACAATCTCCAAAGAGGTTGATTACGTCAAGAAACAAGACTTTTTAAGCGGAGTTTTGGGTGATAAAAGAAGCCTGTTATCCCAGGAGATATCGAGTCTGTTTTATGGTATTGTTACCAATAATATTGGGAAAAGATTGCTGATGGGATTCAGACAGACGGCTGAATCGGAGCAGGTTAAAAAATACCTGGATCGTGGAATTCAATTGGCCGACGATCTGATCGCAACATTTAGTTCAACCATGCTCCAGGAGGATGTTCCTGTTTCAGGGCATTGGGACTGTATGGTAAACGATTCCACAACTCCGCCGTTTTCAGATAAACTGATGATGTTCCATACTATTCTAATTTCTTCCGCTGGCATTACAAACTATGCGACCTCCTTGACCACCAGCCCGCGTCGGGATCTAAGCGCCATATATACCCTGGCTATGACTAAAATTGCCGCATATACTGAGGATGGAATGAATATCATGATTGATAACGGCTGGTATGAAGAACCGTTTCGTATCGTCGACAGAAGGGATATAGAAGACCACCCCCAACATTAATAAACCGCGCTCGTTTATAAAGAACTGCTCGACGCTGCCCCCTTTTCTTCCGACCTATCAGCAGCCAGACTGCGCTCGTTTATAATCACTGCTCAATCTCATCATTATTCGAACTTCAATTATTTATAAATCGCCTTGGCGATAATCTACTCCTCAAATCCCTGACGGCCAGGGATTTTTCTCGGAAGTCTTCATCGTCTTTAATGGGGTAAAGGCAAAGATCAGGCCTTGGAATGATGAAATCCGGCCGGCGATTTATGTTGAAGAACTCATGATAGACAATTTAATCCTCCGGCAGCGCCTTAGCGCTTATGCAGTCAGCATCTTTCCCCTGTTCCGCAGCTTTATAAGCGTATCTATTTGTCATCCTATGTGGCATAATGAACGCGAAAAAGTATATAATTCATGATGAGGTACGTCATGAAGATCGGAATAGCGGCATTTTTTTTGAACCGCACCCATAGCGGCGGTAAAGAGCAGGTGTTTTTCAATCTACTCAGAGGATTTCAAGCCCTGGGCAAATCCCGGAATATTCATATTTTTGCCTACGAATACTCAGCCGGGGTCATACAGAGCAGTATCCCTGATGCTACCTTTACTTTCATCCCTTATAAGGATATTTGGGGGAAGAAAACACTGTCTGACTGCGTTTGCAACACCTTCAGGCTAAGCCGGCTGCTAAAAGAGCAGCACATCGGCGTGCTTTTTTTCCCGCATTATAATACCGGCCTGAAACAGTTTAAGATACCTACAGTTGTCCTTCCCCATGATATACAGAACATAATTAATGCCGATCAGTCTTCTTTAAGGGAGCGGATCATATATGGATTGCAATACTATTTCGATTTTAAGCTGAGAAGCAAGATTATTGCCATTTCAGATTATGACCGCCGGGAGATTGAGTACTACTATCCCCAACACAAATCCAAGCTAACCAGGATTTATAATCCCATTGATACCGATTTCATTCCCTCAACGCGGAAATACCACCGTAAAAGGCCTTATATATGCGCCATAAATATTGCTTATGTCCACAAAAACACCATTACCTTAATCAAAGCATTTGAGAAAATCATGGGACTGATCGAGCATAATCTTCTTTTGGTCGGTCGCTTGAATCGGGATACGGAATTCCTGAGAAATTACGTGGAGAAGAACCATTTGGGCGAAAGGGTTGAATTCACCGGGTTTCTGGAAGATCAGGAGCTTCACCGGCTGTTATGCCAGGCTTCATTGTTCGTAAATCCTTCGCTTTTTGAAGGTTTTGGGATGCCTGCCATCGAAGCCGCCATCCGCTGTATACCAGTAATATCGTCGATAACCGGAGCCTCCCCGGAAGTAACCCGCAATCTGTTAAACTATTACGAACCCGCCGATGATGCCGACCGTTTGGCGGAAAAAATTCTGGAAGTTTTGCATACCGAACCATCCCCGGCAAAACTCGAAGCCATCAAATGTGAGTATTTGGCTAATTACGCTTATACCAAAATCAGCGCTGATTATTATGAATTCCTGGGAGAACTGATGAATGAAGATCGCGGTTAATCTCACTTACCTGGCGGGCGGCGAACAGCCTGACGGAACCGGACAGTTTGCCTTAAATCTGTTTAAAGGCCTGCAGGCTATCGGTAAGTTGAATGATTTCCACCTGTTTGTCACCACTGCCTTCCGCCAAAAATGCCAGGATTTATTCCCGGAAGCTAAGGTTATCCCTATAGCCTCCATGAGACAATTCGGCAGTGTCAACAAATATCATTTCTTTTTGCAGTCGCTTTCCATCAACCGCTGCCGCTTACCTCATTTTCTAAATAAAGACCGCTATGATCTGCTATATCATCCCTTCTACGAGGTCGATGATTATATCAGTGAAAAAATACCTACGGTCATAACGGTGCACGATTTGTTCTTCAGGAATTATCCGCAGGGATTTAACCGTAATTATTTAAGGTATATAAAGTACCGCTATGAGAATGCGATCCGCCAGGCCGCTCATATTGTGGCGCCTTCACAGTTCGTCAGGCAGGATATTTTGAAATACTACCCTAATGCCCAGCCCGACAAGATTACTGTAGTCAATAACCCCATGTGGGGCGACGCTGATAATATCAGGGACTACCCACTGGAAAGGCCCTATATATTAAGCGTCAATTCCATACGCGAGCCAAAGAACCTCATTACCTTATTGAAAGCTTTTCAACTGATCGAAGATAAGGTGGAGCATCACCTGGTGCTTACCGGGGCGAAAAGAAAGCTCAGTATCGACCCCGAACAGTATGCGCAGCGGAATAATATCAAAAAATTGATTATGACCGGTTATGTATCAGATGAGCACAGAAATTATCTATACCGAAATGCCGCTCTTTTTATCTCACCTTCACTGCATGAAGGTTTCGGCATGACCCCGGTTGAAGCGGCGTTATGCGAAGTGCCGGTATTGACCACCCGCGAGACCAGCATCCCGGAAATCACCAGAAATCTGGTGAATTATTATGAACCTGCCCGGGACCACCAGGTCTTGGCCGAAAGAATACTTCATCTTCTCAAGAATCGTCCGCCCCAAAGCGAACTGCACCGTATCAAAAACACCCTGGCTCAGGAATATGATCCGCAGAGAATAGCAGCCCAATATTATGATGTTTTCCAGATGATGGTCAGCTCGGATTCACGCTGAGGGAAACGGGATTGATCATGATTTCGAAATCATGCGGTTTATATATTATTTATAGGAATATATTGAATTACAAGAAGGAATATCTTATAGACTGTCGAACTAGATAAGTGAATACGTCTGTGTATTTTGAAGACAGTTTTTAATGTCGGATAAGAACAAAATTCTTTTGTTGATAGGCTGAACTGTTTTTAAAATATTGGCGTCACAAGTGCAGCATAAAAGGAGGTGAGAAAGTGCTTTCAATGGCAGGGTTTATGCCAACCATCAAGTGTTGCGGGTGAGCAATCGCCCATGAGCCGGTGGTTCATCGTGTTTCAAAACACAATAGCGCAACTGGAGAATTGAATTCATGGAAGCCTTTCTTAACTGCTTCTGGCTGCCGACATACGACCCACGCCAATGCCTGCAACCAGCCTGGTTAAAGGTATATCTTGCTTCAGATAAGCCTTTCACGAAGCTTTTCTCCTCTCTCAGTTCATTGTACAAGCGATGTGTGCTTTTGCCCTGCGAACTTGCGTGTCCATTATATTCATGTTGAAAATTTGATATTTTTCAAAGCGTAGCTCCAAAGCGACTTCTCCTAAAGCTTCGGCCATGGGGATTTAGCCGACTTGGTTATATACCAGTACGGTAAATCTGGAAACGGGTTTGCCTCCCTTATTTGGAAAGGAGTCACTGGCCGAGAAATCTATTTGCGCTGCCCTGGTTTTGCTGAGCAGAACATTGGGTGTTGATGTGCAATGGGCGCCTTGAGGCGTTTCTGGACAGGGGAAGGAGCGTGCATTTGAATGCAAGTCATTGACAGGATTATCCATGGCAATGAAGGCCCTCCTTCTATTCAGATAGGAGGTTTTTTATTTGCTTATCCCTGGAATTATTGAAAGGAGTGATGGTAGTGGAACTCATTAAACTGATCATCAATGGGAAGGAGGTTGAAGCCCCGGCGGGGAGCACAATACTCCAGGCTGCTGAAAATGCTGGCATTCCTATTCCCAGGTTGTGCTATGATCCGGATCTGAGTCCTTTGGGAGCATGCCGCTTATGCGTAGTGGAAATAGAAGGTAACCGCCTGCTGCCCGCTTCATGTGTAACACCGGTATCACCCGGAATGATCGTGCACACTGATTCGCCTGCCGTCGTCGAGGCGCGCAAAACCATCCTGGAACTGCTCATCGCCAATCATCCCCTGGATTGCATGACCTGCGACAAGTTGGGTGCTTGTAAGCTGGCTGATTATTGCTACCAGTACGGCGTGAAAGAAAGTGCTTTCCAAGGGGAGAAACACAGCTATGCCATAGACGAAAGCAATCCCTTCATTATCCGGGATTTGAACAAATGTATTCTGTGCGGCGCCTGTGTAAGAGCCTGTGAAGAAATGACCGGCAAGGACAACCTGTCTTATCTGCATCGCGGCTTCCACCGTAAAGCCACCACCGCCGGGGATGTTCCTTACATTGATTCGGATTGCGTTTTCTGCGGGCAGTGCGTGGCGGTATGCCCCACCGGGGCACTGACCGAAAAGTCCATGGCCGGAAAGGCCCGCCGCTGGGATCTGGAACGGGTCACAACCACCTGCCCCTTCTGCGGCACCGGCTGCAATTTCGACCTGGCAGTAAACCAGGGCAAAGTGATCGGCGTGCTCTCCAATCCAGATGCTCCGGTAAATGGTCGCAGCTTGTGTGTAAAAGGACGTTTTGGCTGGGATTTCATTTACAATGAAAAGCGCCTTAAAACTCCGCTGATCAAGCGCAATGGTAAATTCGAGGAGGCTTCCTGGGACGAAGCTTTTGAGCTGATTGCCCAGAAGTTCAACGAAAACAAAGCCAAGAATGGTCCCGATTCCTTTGCGGCGTTAAGCTCAGCCCGCTGCACGAATGAGGAAAACTTCCTGGTACAGAAGTTCACCCGGGCTCATTTGGGTACCAACAATGTCGACCATTGCGCCCGCACCTGCCATGCTCCTTCAGTGGCCGGCCTGGCTAATTCTTTCGGCAGCGGCGCCATGACCAATATCATTGCTGAAATTTCTGATGAAGCCGAACTGTTATTCCTGATTGGCATCAATCCTACTGAAGCCTATCCGGTGGTCGGCTATAAAATGCGCCAGGCAGCGCGCAAAGGCTGCAAACTGGTGGTTTGCGATCCCCGTCGCACCGAACTGGCCGCTGAAGCGGACATTTGGCTGCGGCAGAAGCACGGCACCGATATTCCGCTGCTCAATGGGTTAATGCATATCATTATCAAAGAAGGTCTGGAAGACAAAAAGTTCATTGCCGAACGCACTGAAAATTACGAAGCCATGAAAGCGCTGGCCGCCGAATACACGCCGGAACGCGTCTCCGAGATAACCGGGGTCGCCGTGGAAGACCTCTACCGGGTGGCCCGCCTGTATGCCACCACTGACAAGGCCATGATCTTCTATTCACTGGGCATCACCGAACACATCTGCGGAACCCGCAACGTTATGAGCATTGCCAACCTGGCCATGCTGACCGGTCATATCGGCCGGCCGGGGGTGGGCGTCAACCCGGTCCGCGGACAGAACAACGTTCAAGGGGCCTGTGACATGGGCGCTCTGCCCAATGTCTATTCCGGCTATCAGAGTGTTACCGACCAGGCCGCCCGGGAAAAACATGAAAAGACTTGGGGCGTTTCCTTGCCTGATAAAGTGGGTTTGAAGATCCCGGAAATGTTTGAAGCCGCCCATGAAGGAAAAGTCAAGGCCATGTATATTCTGGGTGAAAATCCGGTTCTGACCGATCCCAATGCCAATCATATCAAAGAAGCCCTGGAACGGCTGGACTTTTTTGTAGTACAGGAACTTTTCCTGACCGAAACCGCCGAATTTGCGGATGTGGTGCTGCCGGCCGCCAGTTTCGCCGAATGCGACGGTACCTTTACCAATACCGAACGCCGGCCTCAGCGGGTTCGTAAAGCTATTGAGCCTCTGCCCGGGCAGGCCAACTGGGAAACCATTTGTCAGATGGTCACCCGCATGGGCTACCCCATGAGCTATAACCATCCCAGTGAAATCTGGGCTGAAATGGCATCATTATCTCCATCCATGGCCGGCATCAGCTTTGAGCGTATGGAAAAAGAATCCGTGCACTGGCCCTGCCCCTCCAATGATCATCCCGGTACGCCCATTCTGCATATCGGCAAATTTACCCGCGGGCTGGGAGGCTTCCAGCCCAATGAGCATATTCCTCCGGGAGAATTACCCGATGCGGATTATCCCATCTTGTTGTGCACCGGTCGGGTCATGCAGCACTATAATGTGACCACCCAATATTCAGCAGGCCTGGCCAGTGTATGGGATCGTGAGATGACCGAGGTCAACCCGCAGGAAGCTCAAAAATTGGGTGTGGTTACCGGCAGCCGCATGAAGGTTACGTCCCGCCGGGGTGAAGTGACCACCACCGTCTGGGTAACTGAGCGGGTGCAGCCCGGGGTCATCTGGATGTCCCACCATCATAGTGATACGCCCACCAATGAACTTACCAGTCCTTTTGTATGTGATATTGCCGGCACCGGTGAGTACAAGGTGTGCGCTGTAAAAATCGCCAAGGCCTAGGCAGGAGGCTGCTATGCTTAGAATAGCTTTAACGGAGGCAATCGGGCAATCACTGGGCCATGATATTACCATGATTGTGCCGGGTGCTGTAAAAAGGAGAGCCTTCAAACGGGGTCATGTTATCCGCCCCGAGGATATAACGGTATTGAAGGATCTGGGAAAAGAGCATATTTACGTCTGGGAGCCCGATGACTCCTCGGTGCATGAAGATGAGGCCGCATTGCGGCTGGCCCATATGGCAGCCGGTCCCGGTCTTACCTGGACGGCCCCCAATCAGGGCAAGGTAAATCTTCGGGCTGCTTATGACGGGCTGCTCAAAGTTCAGGCCGAACAACTGACCCGGATGAATCTCCTGAACGACATTATCTTTGCCACCTTGCACAATGACCGGGTGGTGGCCAAAGGCCAGATCGTAGCTGGCACCAGGGTGGTTCCGCTGGCGGTTGAACGCAGCATCATCGAAGCGGCGGAAAAGTTCTGCGTAGGCCGGACGCCTATTCTCACCGTAAAGCCGTTTTTCCCGTTATGGACCGCAGTGGTTACTACGGGCAGCGAGGTAAACAGCGGCAGGATAAGAGACGGGTTTGCCCAGGTCATTCGTCATAAGATCGCACCTTATGGAGGACGTTGGATGGGACAGATTATTGTTCCTGATGAACCTGAGCTGATCACTATGGAGATTCAGAACTTTATTGCCGAAGGCGCCGAGCTGATTGTGGTTACCGGGGGTATGTCGGTGGATGCCGACGATGCCACGCCCCGGGCCATCAAGGCTACCAAAGCGGAGCTTATCTTCTATGGCGCTCCGATTTTGCCTGGCTCCCAGTTTATGCTGGCTTACCAGGGACATGTGCCTATATGCGGTGTGCCGGGAGGCGCCCTGTTCAGCCGTAAGACCACATTGGATCTTCTGCTGCCGCGGATATTTGCCGGCGACCTGATATCCCGTATGGATATTGCGGCTATGGGCCATGGAGGTCTGTGTGGAGAGTGTAATATCTGTCATTTTCCCCAGTGTCCCTTTGGCAAAGCGACCTAATTCCAAGAGGTGTTGGTTGATGCCAGTTTGGAAGAAGCCCAGGCGCAGATTCTAAACCATATCCGGCTTTAGCAGCAGAAACCATTTTCATATTGGAGGCGGTGGGGGGCATAAGCGCGGTGAATTTGACTGTTCATGGAGATTCACGCAAATACAGGAGGTGAATAAATGTTGACAGTTTATCAAGAGATTATCAGTCCGTATCAATATCTACCCGGAGGTATTATTGAAGCCTATCACGCTATGCAGAAGAAGTACGGCTATATCCCGGAAGATGCTATCGCCGCTGCTGCGCAGGCCTTTAATATGTCCAAGGCTCAGGCCTATGGGGTGGCCACATTCTATTCCTACTTCAAGGTGGGAAAACGCGGCAAGAACGTGATCCGCATCTGTGAAAGCGCCCCCTGCCATATCGCCGGAGCCGATCAGGTTGTGGCGGCTCTGGAAAAAGAACTGGGCATTAAAATGGGTGAAACCACGGCAGATGGAAAGTTTACCCTGGAGTTTACCGAGTGCGTCGGACAGTGTCAGGCTACTCCGGTAATTACCGTTAACAGCAAGCCTTACGGGGATTTGACCGCCGAGAAAATTCCCGGTGTGCTGGCCGAATACAAGTAGTGAAAGGAGGGAAATCAATGTCTGAGGAAATGCGTGTCGTGCTGCGCAATTTTGGTAAAATTGATCCGCTCAACATCGATGATTATATTAACGCCGGAGGCTATCAATCGCTGGCTAAAGCCCGGAGCATGAATCAGTCAGACCTTATCGACCTGGTTAAGCAATCGGGGCTGCGGGGCCGGGGCGGGGCCGGTTTCAACTGCGGTATGAAGTGGAGTTTTTCTTCACAGATCGCTTCCGAGCAAAAGTATGTGGTATGCAACGCGGATGAAGGCGAACCCGGAACCTACAAGGACCGTATCATTATGGAAAACGATCCCCAGTCCGTTCTGGAAGGCATGGCCATCTGCGGTTATGCCATCGGTTCCAGCAAAGGTTACATCTACTGCCGGGGCGAGTATCCTTATGTAGTTGAAACCTTGAAAAAAGCGATTGCCCAGGCCAAAGAAAAAGGCGTGTTGGATGGCTTCGACATCGAAGTGCGCATGGGCGCCGGCGCTTATGTATGCGGAGAGGAAAGCGCTCTGATCGAATCTATTGAAGGGCATCGGGGCGAGCCTCGCTTTAAACCGCCTTTTCCCCCGGTTAGCGGACTGTGGGGAAAACCCACCATCGTTAACAATGTGGAGACCTTGGCCAACATTCCGGTCATCGTTGAAAAAGGATCCGACTGGTACAAAAGTATAGGAGCTGCCGGTTATCCCGGCACCAAAGTTCTCACCCTGACCGGCGATGTCGCCAACCGGATTTTTGTCGAGGTGCCTACCAATACCACCCTTCGTCAGGTAGTTTATGATTTCGGCGGCGGTCTGGTGGGAAGCAAAAAAATTAAAGCGGTTCAAGTAGGCGGCACATCAGGCGGTTTTATTCCGGAAACCTTACTGGACACCTCCATTGATTTTGACTCTATGGCCGCTAAAGGAGCCACCCTGGGATCCGGGGCGGTTTTGGTGATGGATGAAACCCGTGATATTGTCGATGTTATTGAGCGTATAACCAGCTTCTTTGAACATGAATCCTGTGGGAAGTGCGCTCCCTGCCGCGAGGGTACCAAGCGTTTGCATGAAACGGTACATCGTTTGAAAAAGGGCCAGGGAATAGCGTCTGATTTAGACAATGCCGAAAGGCTTGGAACAGTGATGGCCAGGGCTTGCCTGTGTGGTTTGGGACAAGCGGCGCCGGCGCCGTTCTTGACCACACTAAAGCACTTTCAGAATGATTATGCCGCTAAACTAAACTAGAACATCAACCGACTTCTCAAGCATTGCTAGGTCCGCAATGCAGCGCAAACCAGGGGGAGGGCGCCTTAATAAAGCGCCCGTCCCCCAACCCTATGTTCTACCACCTGTACCTGCTGGCGGATACAGGTAATATGCGTATATGGAAAGGATGATTTTTATGAACTTTTTAGCTCCCGGAGAAGTAGCCGTGGCGGCCTGCGGAGCCAGCGGCAAAAAGAAAACCCTATCCATGGGACAACTGATTGTACTGGGTATTCTGGCCGGGGCCTATATCGGCTTCGGCGCCAACCTGGCTACCGTAATCGGCAACGATATTCCCAAATACCTTGGTAACGGCTTGGGACAGTTCATGTTCGGCGCCGTGTTCAGCACCGGCCTGATGCTGGTGGTTATCGGCGGAGCCGAACTCTTTACCGGCAACAACATGTTCTTCGTGATCGGCGTGCTCAACGGGGATTGCAGCTGGGGTGACCTGGTGAAGAACTGGGTTATTATCTGGCTGGCTAACTTTGCCGGCTCCCTGCTCTTGGTTTATATTGTGGCCGGCGGTTTTTACGGATTCTTTGATGGCACAGCAGCACTGGGATTGTTCAAGGGTGCAGTGGGCGCCAAAGCTCTGGCGGTGGCCAAGGGCAAATTGGAACTGACCTGGATGTCTGCTTTCTGCCGGGCCATACTCTGCAACTGGCTGGTTTGCCTGGCGGTCTGGCTGGCTCTGGCCAGCAAAGACGTGGTCGGCAAAGTATTCGGTATTTTCTTCCCCATCATGGCTTTCGTGGCCAGCGGCTTCGAGCATAGCGTGGCCAATATGTTTTTTATTCCCATGGGCATTTTGGTTTCCCATATACCGGGTATCGTAGATGTAGCCGCCCAGACGGCGGTTGCCGCCACCATGACACCGGCTGACGCCGCCGCTGCGGTAGCTGCTTTTAAGGTTTCAGTGGCGGATGTCATGACCTGGGGGGCCTTCTTTATGAAGAATCTTATCCCCGTGACCCTGGGCAACATTGTGGGCGGGGGCATATTTGTGGGCAGCATCTACTGGTACAGCTATCTGCTGCCTCAGACCAGGACCGTCAAGAAAGACATTGCCGCTTAAGAGCGAAAATAAAATGTCAAAGGTATATTCCTCGCCTTTGACCTCCTCACAACCAGGAGGGGGGCAATCCCCCCTCCCATTCTTCTTACCGGAAATGTCTATCCCCAGCCAAAATGCTAATTACCAGTTATTTCGCTGCTTTATCGAGGAACCTGCTGAGCACGACTGCCACTTCCGCTCTGGAGGCATTTTCGCCAGGAGCTATGCTGCTTTCGGTGCGGCCTTCCAGCAGGCCTGCGCCGCAAGCCCATTGGATGGCGGGTATGGCATATTCGCTGATCTCAAAAGCATCGCTGTAGCTCAAGATATTGGTATCCTCCCCGACACTGACATCATAGCCCTTGAATTTGGCGTATCTCCACAGGATGGCCGCCAGCTGCTCACGGGTGATATGATCATCCGGGCCGAATTCCCGATCATTATAACCTGATACGATGCCGATCGCTGCGGCGGCGGCTATATAGTCCCGGGCCCAATGGTCAGCGGTGTCGGCAAATACTTGGCCGGACGCCGCCGGCAGGCCAAAGGCTTTAACCGCTATTACGGTGAATTCGGCGCGGGTAATGGGATTGTCCGGCCGGAAGGTGTTGTCGGGGTAACCGTCTATGGCTCCCATTGCGATCAAGTGCCTGATATTGGCTTCAGCCCAGTGGCCCTCAATATCAGTCAGGCGGATGTCGTCCGGCTCGGGTTCTTCCTGCTCAGGAATGTCAGGGTCCGGTGGGGCCCCATCAGAGTCACCGCCGCTGCTTGAGGCTTTGGTTTTAGGGAATACCGCGGTTACGATGCCGGAGCCTTCAGGAGCGTTACCGTCACACAAGCTCAGGTTTTTCAAGACAACGTTTCCCGAAGACACATTATACACCCTGCAGCTGTCATTGCCGCTGATGGTGATTTCATTTTCTCCGCCGTCAATGATCAGGTCTTTGCCGATGTCGAGTTGGGATGAAAGCGTAATGGCGCCGTCTTTTAAGCTGGAATCAAATAGGATGCTGTCACCTGCCGAAGCATCCTGGATAGCCTCGCGCAAGGATAGTATTCCGTCGCCTGCAGCCACGATGTCCTCCAGTGTGGTGACAATGAAAGTCGCGGCGGCTCTACCGTAACGGCGGGTCCTTTGGTCCAATTTCCGCCGCCGTCACCGGCCTCAACCTGAAATTCAAGCTGGTCGAGGAAGAAAGCCCGGTTACTTCATAACTATTAATCGTTCCTGCCACCGTGGTCAGGAGAACATCATCCTTATAAATCCTGTATTTGGTAACGCCGGTGTCATCGGTTGCCTCTGTCCACTCAAGGGTGGTGCATGTACTGCCAGTATCGCTGGCGGTAAGGCTGCTCCCGGCCGGCCATACCGGAGGAGCATGATCGTTTAGCGGTCTCGCAAAGATTACATATTCGATATCCGGGGCGGAGCCTTCTTCAGGCAAACCATTGTTATCAAACGTACCCGATGTTACCGGCGGCGAATAGGTTTTGCAGCTGAAACCACCCCCTCCTGCAACCACTACTGCAGCAATAGGAACGGAAGCTGTGAATGAACCTCCATCTCCGTCTGCGCCAGGACCGATCACAACCATACCTTGATTACCTGCGGGCCTTTCGAATACATATTGGCCGTCTATGCAATTAAATTTCGCAATCTCCACAGTTCCTTCCGGCAATTCAGCTTCAATGGCTGCTGTGTTCCAGGGGCTGAGCAATAAAAATAAGGCTGCCAAGGTCAGCACCAGGCCCTTTTTAAAACTTGATAACAATGAATTCACCCCCCAATTAAATATGATTATCCATTTACCTCTTCACTTTTTCCTGCATAGTTCTGCAAGACACAGGAGGCATGGGGTCGGTTCTTTTGCCTGTTAGTGTCTAGTCTGGTTTCACATTTTCTACCACACTTTTGTCAACTCCCAGAACTCCCAGCAGGGCTGCAGCGGCGCGCTGTGATCACCTGGATTCAGCCTGCGGACGTTAAGCTAACGCGAACAACATTACAGCAGTACTCAATTTATGGCATGGCTTCATTTTCATTAGAACACACCTCGTTAAACAAAATATTGGATTAGCCAGAACCGCCGGGCTTCAGTACCGGCAAGCCTTACGTCAATCGAGATAGTTCAGGCACAGTCATGTTAACCGATGCCCGCTATTTCCACTGATGTGACGTGTTTGCCCACCCATGTGGCAGCCATTGCCCACCCATTAAACTACCATGTTAAAACCAACATCCCCGCAAACACCTGTCTGCTTAAGGGGAAGGCAAATTACCCCGCCCTAAAAAGTATTAAAGAGTATAAGTGTTAACGGGGCTGGATTTCCAGCCTCTTCTTGTGTGCTACATTGGGTTTAAAACATGAAGGAGGGAGATGTATGAACTATCAACCAACGCGCTGCACTCCGGGGGTGGAATTGGAACAGCGAACCGCACGCCTGCAGGAGTTGATGAAAGAGAAAGATCTGGACGGAGCGATCATTAGGGTTATCCCGGTCCGATAGGGTTTATCGCACACGGGATCGGCATCGAACTGGATGAACTTCCGGTGATAGCCCGGGGCTACGATGTGCCCCTGGAAGAAGGCATGGTTTTCGCCCTGGAGCCTAAATTCGTTTTCCCTGAAGGCGCGGTCGGCATCGAAAACACCCTGGTGGTCACCCCCCAGGGTCTGAAGAATCTGACGGTTTTTGATGAAAATATCGGCTTTCTCCCCTAGATACAAGGTTGTTCCGTTCATAAAAACAGGAGGTGATCAAATGTTTGATGTGACTACATGGGAGCAGTCGGGCCAATTAAGAAAAAAGTGGGAAGATGAGGTGCGCCGCAGCACAGCCAAACAAGCTGATCAGAAAGAGCGCTGGTCAACCGTTTCCGATCTGGAAATCGAACGGCTTTATTCGCCAGAGGATATCCAAAACATGGACTTTGCCAGTGACATCGGCTACCCCGGGCAGTTCCCCTACCTGCGCGGCAATCAGGTTACGGGATATCGGGGCAAATACTGGACATTCCGCATGTTTTCAGGAATGGGCAGTGCCGAGGATACCAACCGGCGCTGGCACATGCTGCTGCAGAGCGGCAACGCCGGGTTAAGCACCGCCTTTGATTTCCCCACCTTGATGGGCTATGACACCGATTCGCCCAAAGCCCGCGGCGAATGCGGCAAATGCGGGGTCGCCATCGATACCCTGGATGACTTGTTGACCTTGTTTAAAGGCATCCCTATGGGCAAGGTCACCACATCCATGACCATCAATCCGCCGGCTACCGTTCTATGGGCCATGTACTGCGCGGCGGCCGAACGCCAGGGCGTACCTTTGAGCGAAATCGGCGGAACCATTCAAAATGACATGCTGAAAGAATTTATTGCCCAAAAGACTTTTATGTGCCCGCCGGAGCCTTCCGTACGGCTGATCAGCGATACGGTCGAATTTGGCGCCAAGTATGTGCCCAAATGGAATACCATCAGCATCAGCGGCTACCACATCAGGGAAGCCGGCTCGACTGCGGCGCAGGAACTGGCCTTTACACTGCGTGACGGCATGGAATACGTAGAGGATATCGTAGCCCGTAAAGGCCTGGCGGTGGATGAATTTGCACCGCGGCTTTCATTCTTCTTCAACGCCCATATCGACTTCTTTGAAGAGATCGCCAAGCTGAGGGCTGCGCGCCGGATTTGGGCCAAAGCCATGCGGGACCGCTACCAGGCTAAAGATCCGCGCTCCATGTGGATGCGTTTCCATACCCAGACGGCAGGCTGTTCTTTGACAGCCCAGCAGCCCTACAACAACGTGGTCAGAACTGCCATTGAAGCCCTGGCGGCGGTATTGGGCGGAACCCAGTCTCTGCATACCAATTCATTGGATGAGGTGCTCTGTCTGCCTTCGGACCATGCCGTGGAGATCGCTTTGCGTACTCAGCAGATCATCGCCGAAGAAACCGGGGTGGCAAACAGCATCGACCCCCTGGCCGGTTCTTATTGCGTAGAGGCTTTAACCAATAAAATGGAAGAACAGGCCTGGGAATATATTGAGAAAATTGATGAAATGGGCGGCATGGTGGCAGCCATCGAGAAAGGATTTCCCCAGTTGGAGATTTCGGACGCCGCGTACAAATTCCAGCGCCAAATCGACGCCGGGGACAAAATCATGATTGGAGTAAACAAGTATCATTCCCAAGAAAAGATCGATATCCCTTTCCTGGAAATAGACGACCGTGTGGAAGCCGAGCAGATCCAACGCCTGAACAGCGTCCGCAGAACACGCGACAACAGGCAGGTGCGCCAGTGCCTGGAAGATCTCGCCCAGGCCTGTAAAAGGGGAGAAAACGTGATGCCTTACTGTATTGAAGCGGTCAAGGCCTACAGCAGCATCCAGGAAATATGCGATGTTTACCGGGAGGTCTTTGGCGAATACCGGGATCCCGGAATATATTAGGGAGGAGGAAAAACATGTCCTCTAAAGGTATGAAATTAATGATCACCCAGCCAGGGCTCGATATGCATCCCCAGGGCGCCAAACTGCTGGTAAGGCTGCTGCGCGAAGCAGGCTTTGAAGTATTGTATCGTTGCCGCCGGCAAACCGTGGCGGAAATCGTGGATATGGCCATCCGGGAGAACATAAATTTATTGGGGTTAAGCTGCTCGTCAGGCGCTCATCGCCACTTCCTGGCGGCAATAGCCAAGGGGCTCAAAGAAAATGGCGCCGGGAATACCAAAATCTTTATTTTTGGCGGAGGGGCGCTTCCCCCTGGGGATTTTGAATATCTGTACAGCCAGGGTGTTAAAGCTATATTTCTTCCCAGCGGCAGCTCCCTGACACCGGTATTGGATTGGGTGCAAGGAGAAGCTGCTCCGCAAGTCTAGCCGGAACCATGGAGATTTCTACGGCTTCCGCTTAACTATTATTATGATTTCTGGAGGGCCATAACTGCAAAATTTTATTGAACAGGTTTTTGAGCCGGGCCATAAACCCGATATCCTGTTTGGGGATTTCCAGGTCCCAACTATTGTCGCCCCCGTCATCCAGACTTATCTCTGCGGTGCGCAGTACGATTTGAATACTGGTGGGGGGCGGATTTTTGTCCGAAGTAAATGAAATCAGTTCGGCTTTAGCATCCAGATTTAAGAAATTATTTTCCTCTTCAATTTTATCGAATTCATTATCAATGGTTTTTTTGATGGTGTCATTGGCAGCACGCATGGAAGTCACGGTGGATAGCCCCAATATGCTTTTGTCCAGCACATCGGTCAGTCCCTTCAAAGATGAGGCGGCCGCTCCGTCCATTTGATCCCCGCTCACCTGTAACAGTCCTTTGGAATAAGTCAAGAAGTTAAATGTACTATCAATACTGCTGTTCATGAGTTCGGTGAGAATCTGACAGTTGTCCAGCAGATCAAGGATATCGTCCTGGTATCCATCCAGGGTACCATCCAAATCCACGGTTTCATCGATCAGATCCTGGGTGATGTCCATGATTTCCGCGCTGGTGTCGGCCATAGCCGCAGTCTCCCCCAACAGCGAATCTATATGGCCGGAATACTCACCTATGGTAGCGGCTATTTCTGCATGGCCCTTGAGCTGGATGGCTTCATAGGGCGTGGCCAATCCCGCCTGCGCCACCTGGCCCAATTCGTTGAGAGCGGATTCGATCTGGGTATTGAGCAGGTAGATCATACCTTGCAAGTCTTCCAGATCACCCACCGCATTGCGCAGTGAACCGTTCATATCCTCCAGGGGCCCCTCCATTTCCTTTATGGCATCCACCAGACCGCCGATGTCGTCGCCAAGATCCCGGGTCATTTTACGCCCGGTTTTATAATAGGGGATCATCTTCTTGAGCTGTATATTGGCATTGGCCATATCTTCCAAGGCTGTTTCCCCGTAGGCGTACATCTGGTCTTTGCCGGCGCTCAAAGTCTGGCGAGCCTCTTCCGCTTCAATGGCGCCGCGTTTCAAATCATTGAGCCCGGCATTCATGCTCTCCACAGTATACATCAGCTCATTCATGCTTTTGTATATGGCATCGGCCGAATCGTAGATGGTATCCTTGGCTTCCTTGATCTCCTTGATATCTTCCATCTGCCTCAGTGTTCCCGGAATCATCATCATGGTAATACCCTGGGTTTCAAAGCAGTCAGTGCCGATGCGGATGGTGAAGGTCTCCTCTTCCCCGGGCAGGGCGGCAAATAGCACTACCTTGTAGGTCCCCAGAGACTGGAGCTGGGCGCCGGGAGCATCTACACTATAAGCTTCCTCGGTGTTTATATAGGCTGCCACCTGCAGCAGCATATTGTTTTTGTAATAATCCCTGGCCTGCTCATTGGGTTTGACATGAACATTGATCTCCACCAGACCGGCGGCGCCGGCTAAATTCCCGGCCTCACACGGCACCCCGTTCAGTTTGTAATCCACATCCATAGTCCAGGGTAGTGTGACGGCATCGTTTTTTACCTTACAGCTGTAATAAAAGCGCTGTTGATTGGAGGTTTGGCCCAGATCCCAATGCACCCCGTCGGCGTTGACCACCGGAGCATCGTAACCAGACATATTGGTCACCGTTTCATAGACCCCATAGTCTTGGAACTGGCTTATTCCATTAAGACTGCAGCTCTTGACCACACTCACAGCCTCGATGCCGCCATAATAATCCAGGTTGATATATATCGTTTCATCGGTAGTGACCGTAGGGGCGGCCCCATAGACAGCAGGGCCGGGCAGTATGAAAGTTATGCTCAATACCGCCGCCAGTGCTGCGGCGCTTATTTTTCTTGCTAATCCCTTGCAGACCCTCATTCTAGTATGCGTTTTCATGATTTTCTTCCTCCCCTGCTTCAAATTCGGTTTTCTTATATTTTTTTCGTTTAAACAACTTACTTATCGGCATCACCTGGCTGTCGCCAAAGATAATCAGCCGGTCGGTCCAGGCAAACAGATTGGGCAACAGGGCGATGACCATGAACATACTCAGCAAAGCTCCTCTGCCTACCAAGTGGCCCAGGTCGGCAATTGCCGATACACTGGACAAAAAGGTGATCCCGTAACCAGCCACCGACAAGATCAGCCCTGAGGTCAGGATAGGAAGCATGCTGGCCGCGGAAGCCTGCTTGGAGGCCTCTACTCTGCCATGGGCTTTACGCTGCGCCAGGTAATGATAGGTCATCACGATGGAATAATCGATCGTAGCCCCTAACTGCAGGCAGCTGACGATCATGTAGCCCATAAACATGATGCGGTCGCCCATCAAGTAGGGAACCGTCATATTTATGAAAATTGCCATTTCGATGGGGATCATCAGTACGATGGGCAGGGCCAGGGAACGGAAGGTCAGCATGATGGCCAGGGCCACTCCCAGTAGGGACAGCTTATCAATGCTATGCCAATCTTCCACGATTACCGCTTTAATATCCATTGTCGAGGGAGTAGCGCCAATTACATGAGAGTTGTTTGGATAGTATTGTTTTACTAGCTCGGTAATCTCTTTGACGCTGTTGATGGCCAGTTCACTCTCTGCACCGGTTTTGATGGGTATTAGTATGCGGGCATAATCTTCAGAATGCAGCTGGCTGGTTACGCTGTCGGGCAGAATATCCGGAGTGACCCCGTCCGGCAGGGAGTTGGCCAGGGAGGTCACGTATTTCACATAAGGCAGGGCCTCCAGCTCTTCGGAGAGCTTGGCTTCAGTAACCATGGAGCTGTTGGGAACCAGAGCCATGACTAAATTATGGCGGCCGAATACAGAACTTATCTTCTGATCATCTGCATAAATCTGTGTTCCGGGGGTCAGGCCCATGGCCTGGTTGCCAAAACTGAAATCGTTCATGCTTTTACCCACATAGGATGGAACTGCCAAGAGCAACAATACTATCAGGATGACAAAGCGATACTGGTGGATCTTATCGGCCACCCGGTCGAAGGCGGGAACCAGCGGCTTATGCTCGGTTTTCTCAATAAGTTTATACCATCGCAATACAAAGGCCGGGGTGAGCAGCATAACGGTCACCAGGCTGATGGCGATCCCTTTGGCCAGCACCAGTCCGATATCCTGGCCGATAGAGTAGCGCATCAAGACCAGGGCGGAAAACCCCACGATGGCTGCAATGCCTGCCGAGGCGATGGGAATGATGCTCTTCCTGATGGCATTGGTTAAAGCCTCTTCCACATGGATTTGGCGCTTCCTCTCCTTGGTGAAATTATCCAGCAGGATGATGGTGTAATCCATGGCCACGGCCAGTTGCAGGACCGCGGCTATACTCAGGGTTATGGAGGAGATTTCGCCCAGTATGATGTTGCTGCCCAGGTTGATCACGATGGATATGAGGATAACGGTCAAAAAAACGACGGGTTCAAACCAGGAATGGGTGCCCAGGGTGAGAATGGCTAAAATCAGCAGGATGCCGAAGATCAATATGAGCACCATCTCTTTGGCCAGCACATCGTTTAAAAATTTGTCCTGCACCGCCGGCCCGCTGAAATATCCTTTATCCCCCAACATGTTTTCTATGGCCTTGATGGCCTCCCGGGTGCTGCGGGCGGAGTCATTGCCGGTGAAGGTTATATCCATCACCGCATAACCGTCTTTATAATAATCCTCGATCTCTTCGTAGGGTATAAACAGGTTGGATTGGTTGATGTCAGTCATCGAATCCGCCCAAATCACGCTGTCTACTCCGCTGATGCCGGCGATGCGGTCTTTATAGGTCTTGGCTTCATAGATGGAGACGTCACTGATCATGACTCGGGCCGTGCCCGGATAACCAAATTCCTCTTCCATCAGGGCGATGCCCACTTTGGAAGACATATCCCGAGGCAGATATTTGCTCATATCATAATTGACGCCCACAAAAGGTATGCAGATGGCGCTGATGATGAAAATCACCGCAAAAATCTTTTCTATCAGTTTACTGCGGTGCAAAATAAAATCCACAATGGCATGCCCTCTGAAATCGCCGCCCCGGGGAGAATCATCCTGTCGCCGCTCCCCTTTCCTCAACATCTGATCACCGCCCGCTGTTATAATTGATATATAGTATTTTAATGAACAGTTAGTTATTAAAATACATCTGTTGATTATAGTCTCAAATTATATTATAGTTTTATTACAAGATTGTGCAATGACCAATAAAAAGGGCTTTTGTCCATTACTGAACAAATCCCGCCGGAGTATTCATTAATTGAAACGGAGGCAGAGATTTAATGAGTAGCCGTCAAAAAAAACCAGTTGACCGGCGCATCCGCAAGACCAAAAGAATCCTCAAGGAGAGCCTGGCCACCCTGTTGCTGGAAAAAAAACGCAACAACATCACCGTACAGGAGCTGGTCAACCTGGCGGATATCAACCGGGGCACTTTTTATCTGCACTATCGGGATATTCATGACATGCTGTCACAAATCGAAGCGGAGATGCTTGAGGAGCTGGAGGAAATAACGCAGCGCTTTCCCCTGGCTATGACCGATACCCCCAAGCCTTATATCCAAGATATGCTGCAGTATATCGCCGACAACCACACCTTCTGCAAAATGCTGTTGGGGCCCTATGGCGATATGGCTTTTGTGGAGAAGCTGAAGAAGCTGGTGGAAGAGAGGTGCCTGTACTCGCTGATGAAAACTTGGCCGGAAAACGACGCCCAGCGCTATCGATACTTCGCCTCCTACACCATAGCCGGCTGCATCGGGCTGATACAGGCCTGGCTCGACGGCGGCATGGAGGCATCCCCCCAGGAGCTGGCCGAGGTGGCTGAAGACATGATCCAGAACGGCATTGAATTCCTGCACCGCGATGCCCGGAAGGGTTCGGAGCGGTGACTTATGCTGCGAAGGGGTGACCTCGTTACACCGCGTTACAAGACCTGAATACTTATTTTGGACAGTTGCTGCAGCGCCGATTATTGATTAACCGATCAGATTGGACTAGAAAGTACGCAATGGCGGTTTAAAAGACTACTTTTTCAGTGGTCTCGACCCGGCCCTTAGTATTTCCTAGACGAACTTAAAGATTACCGTGAATATGAAGGCCACGAAGGCCGTCCAGACCAGGTATACGTTCAGGTAATCGGTCTGCCATTTCTCCAGCCGGGCGAAATCCAATCTCTTTCGGAAATACCCCCCATACATCCACGCCAGACCGGCCAGATTACCCAACAAGAGCAAATTCTCGCCCAGCGCAGCGACTTTGTTGGGGGTGATGCCGAATGCCGATAGCCGGAACAGGATAGCCGACAGAGCCACTCCGTCTATGAGCAGTGCCGTAATGATCAAAGCCATATTCAGGTAGTCGAACAGGTTGACAGGCTGATTTATATCCCGGGCTGAGATCACATACAAGACCAGCCCCAATATCATAGCCAGCATGAAATCGAAGGCGATCAGGAATTCCCTCTCCATGAAAGGGCTCTTACCGGTTGCGGCCATTACTGCCAGGAAGCTGACCATGGTGACTAGAAACAGCGGGCTGAATATCTTGGCCAGAATAGGTGCAAAGTTCTCCACGATACTCTTCTTGGCGTCGGCCAGGTAAATGCTGACCATGGCCGCAGTACAGCCCCCGTAGATAAAGAGGTATTGTACGATGAAATCCTCCGCGTCGATGCCGATGGATTCAAATATAGCAATAGTGAATAAGCCCAGGACCACCACTCCCGCCATGACCAGCACACCGTAGATGAAGGTCTCCCCGCTGAAGCGAATGAAGTTCATTCTCCCCTGGCGGCCTTGCCAATCTCTACCGATATAAGCGGCAGCGGTGAGCAGCCATAAAAACATGGGCAGATGCAGGACGCTTAAATAAGCGGTGTGATGCGGCGCAAATGACGGATAAAGATTGATGATGATTGCTGCCAGAGCGAATATCCCCATGATAATCGACCAGGTTTTGACATCATGCTGACGCTTGATCAAGAAAAAAGCAGCCCCAAAGGGCAAAACAAACAGGCTTATGTTTTTCAAATAGAATAATTCGGCACTTTGATTCTGGATACTCAACCCGAACAGCTCGGGAATTTTAATCAAGGTGCCGGATAGAAGCGCGAACAGCACCACCAAAACCACATCCTGCCGGTTTTGCCGCTGGGATGCCGGGTCCAGCGGATCCAGCATGTAATGCTTCCACAGGTTTTCGGTGTTTACTTTGGCATACTCATTGGAGATGGCATCGGCATTGCCCAACCGCTTCACACTGATCAGAAATGCCTCATCGGGACTCAATCCGGCTGAGGTTAGATCATCGATCTCATCCCGCAGGTGGCTTTCCAGCTCACGGATGTCAGTTTCGGTAAAGTTGCCCCGGGCTCTCAAATGATCACGCCAGGAATTTATCTGTGTCTCCAAGTCAAACATTTTAACCCTCCCTTATGAATCGCCCCGGTCGCTCCAGGTCCTGGCCAAAGCCGCCACCACCACTTCCCACTGCCTCTTCTGCACTTCCAACTCCTCCAGCCCTCGTTCTTTGATGCGGTAGTACTTGCGCTGCCGCCCGGTCTCTGACTTCTGCCAGTAGGATTCAATGAGCTGCTGCTCCTCCAAGCGGTGCAGGACCGGATACAACATCCCCTCCGTCCATATCAATTCATTGTCGGACATCTCTTTGACCCGCTTGATGATAGCGTAGCCATAGCTGTCATTTTCCTTGAGAATTGCCAAAATGAGAGGAGTTGCCGAAGCGGCGATCAGATCTTTGGATACATTCATTGAATCCCCCCTCTATACCTAACAGTTCTATGTATAAACAGATCATACCTAGTTGTTCTAGGTATGTCAATAAGGTAATTAAGAGTCAGGCGGAGGCATGGGGGGAGGAATGGGCATGCCTCCCCACGCGCCTGCCCCTATTCACTCTCCATTTGACACTTGCTTTGAGTCGGCAAAACTTCTATACTCTAGTTATCGAACGCTCGTTCTATTCAGCGCAGATTATTACCAGGCAGGTGTTGATCCTTGAGTTGGAGTAATATATTAGAAGAACTCAACGAAGAGCAACGGCAAGCGGTGACCTCAACCGAAGGCTTCATCCGCGTCATCGCGGGTGCGGGTTCCGGCAAAACCAGGGCCTTGTCGTACCGCTTCGCCTATCTGGTCAATGAGATCGGCGTTATGCCCTCCAACATCCTCTGCGTGACATTTACCAATAAGTCCGCCCATGAGATGAAGCAGCGCATCCGTCTCTTGACCGGCGACAACGATACCGGCTATATAAGCACTTTCCACGGCTTCTGCGTATCCGTTCTGCAGGAGGATATCAACGCGGTGCAGTATCCCAAAAGTTTTCTGGTGTTGGACAACTCCGACATCGACACCATGCTGAAGATCATTTATGAAGAACGCGGCCTGACACTAAGACACATGACTTTCTCCAGAGCGCGCGATATGATCGAAATACGCAAGATATTCAAAGAACCCGAGTACTACCAGGACATGATCGCGCTTCCGCTGGAACGGCTGCACCAAAAGTATCTGCAGGCGGTGGAAGCGGAGGATATAATTTTTTATGGATACCTGTACCAGGAGAAAAAATGCTTCGCCCTGGACTACAATGACCTGATCAAGTATGTACTGTATATCTTCAGCGTCGATGAGAAGATCAAGTCAAAGTGGCAACAGCGCCTGGAATACATCATGATCGATGAGTACCAGGATATCGACGAGCTGCAGTACCGGCTCATGAAGGTCTTGTGTGGCTACCACCAAAACCTTTTTATCGTAGGCGATCCGGATCAGACCATATACACTTGGCGGGGCGCCAAGGTGCGCTATTTGCTGGATTTCGATAAAGAGTTCCCGGAGGTGCGGACCATCATGATGATGCGCAATTACCGCTCTACGCCGCAGATTCTGGCGGTGGCCAATTCCCTGATAGACAACAATAAAAACCGCATCAAAAAGGATTTGCATCCCATGCTGCCGGACGGCGCCCCGGTGCTTTACCACCATGCCCGCACCGGCCGGGAAGGCGCGTGGTGGGTGGCAGCGCAGATCAAAGAGCTGGCCGGTCAGGGGGTGGAACTCAGCGACATCGCCATCCTGTACCGCGCCCACTATGTCTCCCGCACCTTGGAAGAAGTCTTCCTCAAGGAAGAATTGCCCTACCGCATATACAGCGGTGTGCAGTTTTTAGGGCGCATGGAGATCAAGGATGCCCTGTCCTATCTGCGGCTGATCGTTTATAAAGACGATCTCTCTTTCCTGCGGATAGTCAACGTGCCCAAACGAAGTATCGGCGAGCGGCGTATTAAGTTTTTGCGTAACTACGCCGAGCAGAATCATTGTTCTCTGTATGAGGCTCTGGCCAGGAGCATGGATAATGAGATTTTCAACCATACCCGGGCCAAACGGTTCCTGGCCCTTATCGAGGGTTTTGCCGCCGGCTATCATGGCGTCCCCATCTCCGAGCTTTTGAGCGCCGTCCTGGATCAGAGCGGTTATGAGACCATGCTCAGGACGGAGGGCAGTCAGGAGCGGCTGGACAATTTGGCGGAGCTGAAGCAGTCGGTCTATGAATACGAAACTTCCTGCGGTGAGGAAAGCACCCTGGAAAACTACCTGGCCCACGTAGCCTTTTTGAGCAACAGTGACGCAGCTTCCGGCAAGAACGCGGTCAAGCTGATGACCGTGCATGCCGCCAAGGGATTGGAGTTCCCCTATGTTTTCCTGTGCGGCCTGGAGGAAGGCGTGTTTCCCTCCAAGAAGACCGCGACCCTGGAGGGCATGGAAGAGGAACGGCGCCTGGCCTTCGTGGCCTTCACCCGGGCGGAAAAGGGTTTGTTTTTAACCGATGCGGAGGGGCGGAATCTGGATGGTTCCTACCGCTTTCCTTCACGCTTCATTTTCAATGTGGACCAGACCTTCCTGACTTACACCAACCCATTGGACGACAGCCTTATATCTGAAAGCAAGTGGAGCATCCGCAACAGCGAGAAAATGCTGCAACCGGCTCCGGACGGGATCTCCTTCAGGCCCGGCAGCCGTATCGTCCACAGCATCATGGGCCCCGGGGAAGTGCTGGATATCGACCGCGACCAGGCTGCCTACGTGATCAAGTTCGATGACCTGGCAACTCTGCGTAAAATCAGCTTTAAAGCCAACCTGGCGGCAGAGGGGTGACAGACAAACAGAGAACCGTCAGACTGTTGGCTCTGTTTGCGGGAGCGGAAAAAGGTGGCAAAAAGGGCGTCAGGCCCATTTGTCACCCCATTTTTTATCAAATAATCTGGTATCAATAGGAGGAAGACAATGATCAAACGGACGATGGGACAGGCGATCAGGGCTTATTGCCTGCAGTGTTCTAATCATAGCAAGAAAGAAGTGGCGTTATGCCCGATGAATAAGTGTCCTCTTTATCCGTTCAGATTGAAGCCGGATCAGGAAGAGTCCCCTCATCAGCAGAAAAGCGGCACAGAAAACCCAACCGGCGGCCAGCCGATTTTATTTGAATGAGGGCTTTGGGGGGCAGCGCATTTCCGTTACCCATATGAAATCAGTTTGCAGTTGCAGGAGATTGTTTTGCCGGCCGATATTTACGATGAATCAGAAACAGCGGCCCAGTCCTCGCCACGGTTCCACTTTATGGATATAATATGTAACAAAGTGCGTTTTAAATAGCATAGGCTTTTAAGCCTTTGTGTAAGGCTTGGATTCTGGGGGAAAACATCACAATGGAACCTGACAATACTTATCTTGCTATCATTGGCGACCTTGTAAAGTCAAAATCAATCACCGACCGCGAAGCTATTCAAGACAAACTGGAGTCAACGCTGCACAATATTAATGAACGATACTCACAAGTCGTCATATCGAAATTTTTGATTACTCTAGGCGACGAATTCCAGGGTCTATTAAGGCCCACCAATCTGCTATTTGATATTATTACTGATATTGTAGAAGCAATAGAGCCTGTTCAAATAAGATTTGGAGTCGGTTATGGGAGCATCAGCACTAAAATCAACGATGTGGCTCTCGGTATGGACGGGCCTGCCTTTTACGAGGCCCGGGAGGCTATGGACAAAGCTCACAAATATAAAGGACATGTAATAATATTTCATAGTCCGCCAGCGGACAATTCCAGATTAGCTGTGAATACATCGCTGTTATTGCTGTCGCAGGTTCGGAATTTGTGGTCCGATAAAAATAAACTGATTCATGCCTGCATTAGGGCCAATATGAATCAAGTGCAAATCGCTTCCCAATTAGGGATTTCACAATCCGCCGTAAGCCAAATGATGTATAAAAGCAGGATAGCTGAAATCAGGGAAGCAGAAGGAAATGTCAAACAGCTCCTAAACACTCTGTTCGGTTATCATTCTTCCGCTAATAACCGCTAAATATCAGTCTATTGCTTATATTTTCAGACAGCTGTCAACCTTGCGGTCGTCAAACTTATAGTAAAAGCATAAGTTTTTATCTTATAATGCCTATATTTAAGCTGTTAACTTATATATGCCAGGAGAGGTACGCCGGATGTTGGAGTTATTCCTGCTTTTATTGTTGGCTCATTTTGCCGGGGATTTCGTCTTCCAAGACGAAGATATGGCCCAGAAGAAAAACGGCGGCGGCAAAACATCGCAAGAGGTACAGTCGCTGCTGTTTCACGCATCCATTCATTTCCTGCTTTACCTGGGCGTCATAGTTATCTTAGTTTTTGGTCTTCATTACTCAGACATCAAATGGTTGTTTTTGATCGCCACATTACTGGCCGTCAGTCATCTAATTATTGACTGGAAGAAACCCTGCTGGGAATGTATCGGTATCAATAATAGGGCTTTGATTTTTATGCTGGACCAGGCCCTTCATATATCGATTATCATCCTGATAATAAACTGGCTGAGTAAATCGTCCATATTGACAGTCTTACAATCTTTTGAGCTTAGCAATTTTTTTGAAACCGTCATTTTCGTTATCATTGGCATCATATTAATCACGGATTTCTCGAACATCTTTATAAGATTGTTTCTGGAAACTATTAAAGGGCCTGTCAATGAAGAAGTCGCAATCAACAAATATAACGACGACGGCGCCGAGACAGCTCCGGAGCTCTCAAATCCAATAAATAATAAAGAAAATTACAAGAAAACGGGACGCTATATCGGTAATCTTGAAAGAAGCCTGACTTTTTTGGCTGTTATTTCCGGTGCCTACGAGGTCCTGATAGGAATATACGGAACCAAAACGGCCATGAGATTCTATGAATTCAATAACAAAGATTTTGCGGAATACTATTTTATTGGCACTTTACTCAGCGCTTTATTGGCGATAAGTATTGCTTTATTCTATCGTTGGGTATTGGGTTAAGGTTATATCGAAGCTCTGGTCAAAGCATAATATTCTGGTTAAAGTTTCCCCTTTGGCTTATCAGAAATTATGTTTGATTTTAGATTTCAAAATGCCTCACTCATATAATGCATTTCTTTTGTTTTTTCAATCATTCTGGATGCTCCAGGAAATTGGCATTACCAGAAAAAGCCCTTTATATCCCAATTTTCTTGACCTTGGCAATGGTCCGGGTTATATAGCTCTCCAACTTGGCCTCAAACACCTCGGCGGTGATCTCCTTATTCTGTATCATGGATAAGCCCTTTTCCCAACTGGCGGTAAGGACAGGGTTCAACAACTCTTGGGCGGATCGGCGGATCAGTTCAACGATCACCTCCCCTTTGGGCTCGGGCGTAACAATCCGGGTCTTGGCATTGATTTTGATGTAGCCGATATCCTGAAGCTTCTTGATGATGCCGGCACGGGTGGCAGAGGTGCCAATGCCACAGGTCTTTATCTGCTCTCTGAGCTCCTCGTTTTCTATATACTTCCCCGCTTTTTCCATAGTCAGAATCAATGCCGCGTCGGAAAACCGGGAAGGTGGTTTGGTTTCTTTTTGCTCTAAATCCAAAGCGGTGGTGGCGCACTTTTCTTTTTTGCTGAGCAAATGAAGTGGGGAAGTGGAGATATCCTCTTCATTTTTTGCCGGGGATATTTCGTAGATCTCTTTCCAGCCGGCATCATTGAGGGTTTTGGAGCTGGCGACAAAGATCTCCCCTTTGATTTCGGTTTCTATCTTCACCGTGTTGTATATCGCAGGCGGATAGAATATGGCCAGAAACCTTTTCACGATCAAGTTATATACATTGCGGCTGTCAGGATCCAGCCTGGACAGATCGGCGCTTACATAGGTGGGGATGATGGCGTAATGGTCAGTCACCTTGCTGTCATCCACAAACCTCTTGCTGGATTTATCGATAGTGAGTTTCCCAAACTCCTTGATTCTTATAACCGCATCCTTGAAGGCGGCATTCTTATACAAACCATTTAGGACCCGGGGCAGTTCGGCAACGATATCGCTGGACAATACCCGGCTGTCGGTTCTGGGATAAGAGATGAGTTTTTTCTCATACAGGCTCTGCGCGATGGCCAGGGTCTTATCGACCGGCAGTTTGTATTTTTTGTTGGCTTCGGATTGCAGCTCGGCCAGATTGAAAAGCAGCGGCGGCGGCTCCTTCTTGACTTTGATCTCCACCTTGTTCACGGTGGCTTCATGCCCCTGCAACTTGTCGATAATATTCTGAGCTTCCTCTTGACCGAGGTATTTTTCATCGTCCTCAAGTGTATCGGCAGGCTTTGCCCCTTTGGCTGTTTGGGGTTGCCATTTACCTTTGTAGGCAACACCGCTGTCCTGAGACAAAAAATTGGCCGCCACCCCATAATGGATTTTGGGCACGAAGTTTCTGATTTCCAGTTCCCGGTTGACCACTAATCCCAGAACACAGGTCATAACCCGCCCGATGGCGATGACCGATCGTTTCTTCTCTTTCAATCGGGCCGACAATTGCTGGCCATACTGGCAGGTATAGATCCTGCTGAAATTCATGCCAAACAACCAGTCCTCTTTGGCCCGGCAATAAGCCGCCTGGGACAGGGAATCGTACTCGCTGAGGTCCTTGGCGGCTTCAATGCCCTTTTTCACCGCATCTTCGGTCTGCGAGGAAATCCACACCCGTTTGGCGGGTTTATCGGCGCCGCTCAGCTGATAGACCAGGCGAAAAATATACTCACCTTCGCGTCCGCTGTCGGTACAGGAGTAGATCATGCTCACATCCTGACGGTGCATCAGTTGTCTGATAACCTCAAACTGTTTTTCGATTCCAACATTATCAATGATCTTATATTTAAATTCCCGGGGTATGATCGGCAAATGCTCTACCCGCCACGATTTATAGGCGGGATCGTATTCCTCCGGGTAAGCCATTGTTACCAGATGGCCATAGCACCAGCTTATTATGGCCTGGCCATTTTCGGCATAGCCCCGGCCCCGGTCAGACTTGTTTATTTCTATACCCAACACGCTGGCAAAGCTGCCCGCCACCGAAGGTTTTTCCGTGATGTATAATGGTTTGGCCATGACATAACCACCTCATGCCCGCAACTGAGTCCGTATAATCCCCAGCAGGCAAAATTTATCAAACCGCCATTAAATTACAGAGCAACGCGGCTGCGTTCTATCCGCTGTATATGTTATTATATCCTATGTTTTTGCGGCCTGGGAGAAAGCCCAGTGCTGAAACGATCCTGTGGGGCACTAGGGTACGGTTCTGCGTGCCCTACAAGTAAAATGAAATTGATTTTAATTTCCAGAAGATATAAAAGATTCGGGAATAATGGTTACGGCCTTTCCTCTAACGATACACCTCCCCGACCCGGACGACGAACCATTTCTGGAAGCGGCCCTGGCTGCGCCTGGAACCCTAATAATAACCGGCAACAAAAAGCATTTTCCTCCTCCAGCCTGTGGTAAAATTCTCGTTTATAGTCCGGCGGAATTTATTAAATACCTGTCCAAAAGCCGTGGGAGCGGCGCTCAAAAAGGATAATGCGGATGCGCCGAACGTCAAATGATTCTTTCCTCATCATTATCCAGACGACCCTCCAGAGCATCGAGAGCCGAGAAAAAAAATATGCCGTCTTTTCCCAAAGTGGTTTTCTCTTCTAGCACTTTAATTGCATAATCGATCGTCTTTTGTCTCTCTTCAGAGCGTACTTGATTGATCCGATTACACAAGAAAAAATACTTTCATGTCCAGAGTTGTGAAGATAGTTTTTTATAAAATCAATTTCGCTTGCACTGGCCAATGCTGATACCCTCATTTCATAAAACGAAGGTATCTATACTCTAGAATTCTATAATTGTGCAGAAAGAAAAACTTTTATTCTACCCTGTATCGATTGACTTCTGCATATTTTGGGGTTAATATTGTGCATAACCATTTTCCTTGTGCAGAAAGGATGTTCGCGGTGAGGGAATTTGATTATACATCCGTTCCGAATGAATTAATGAACCATGAATTAATGAATTTGATCTCAGCAATTCATGAATATAAAGGAAAACAAGAACTGTTTATTGAAGCGAAGGCCGATGTATTAGAAGCAATGCTTGAAATTGCTATAATCCAAAGCACCGGGTCCTCCAATAGAATCGAAGGAATCTATACCTCAGATGAGCGCTTGGATGCTTTGGTAAAGCTCAAGGCGGAGCCGCGCAACCGCTCGGAGCGTGAAATCGCTGGTTATCGGGAGGTACTGAGACTGATCCATGAAAGCTATGATTATATGGCGCCTCGTACCAATGTAATACTACAGTTGCATAGAGACCTGTACCAGTTCAGTCCGTCATCTATCGGTGGTAAATTCAAAAATTCGGATAATCTTATCACTGAAACAGATGCATTCGGCCAACGCAACATACGCTTTAAACCCCTGACGGCATTTGAAACTCCAGATGCTGTTGACCGCCTGACCAATACTTTTATAGATGCAGTCAATGCTGAAAAATACGATCCATTGCTGCTGATCCCCATGTTCGTCTTGGATTTTCTTTGCATTCATCCCTTTAACGATGGCAACGGACGCATGAGCCGCCTGTTGACTCTTCTGCTCCTTTACCGTTCAGGATATATTGTGGGCAAGTACATTAGTCTCGAGATGATAATCGAAAAAACCAAGGAAACCTACTACGAGGTATTGCAGGACAGCTCAATTGAGTGGCACGAGGGAAAGAACTCCTACCTGCCGTTTGTCAGGTATTACCTGGAGGTCATTTTGAGCGCCTACAAAGAGTTTTCGGCCAGGGTAGAATTGATGCAAAACCGCAATCTTTCCAAACCGGAAAGGATCCGTAAGCTATTTGACAATACCCTGCAAAAGCTGTCGAAGCGTATGATTCTGGAAAAATGCCCGGATATAAGCACCTCGACTGTCGAGATAACTTTGGCGGCATTGGTGAAAGAGGGTTATATAATTAAGACGGGTGCCGGTAAAAATACCGCATATATCCGTAATACGGACCATTAAATTACCGGCATCACGATGGATAAGAAAAATATTGTATCGATTTCAAGGAAATAACACTTGCAGATATCATATTCTATGGTACTTCTTGGGTAAGAATAGGGCACCCAGGCTCTTAAATAGCTTGGGTGCCGATGTCCAGTATCTTGCCGCTATTCAGTTCAATCTCGGTATCTATGAGAGCGATAGGCTCACACTCATTCCGCCCGGCATCTATTGCCAAATTTGATTACAATTGGGTTTAATTATTTCTTCGTATTCATTTCGGCAATTCGTTAATCCAACCTCAATACTTTGCATATATTGTATTTCATCAGGTTTCTTTAGCTTTCGCTGCGGCTATTTCTTCAAGATGGTCTAACAAAAACTGCTTCCCGGCATCATTGAAACAGACCATATCATATTCAACGCCGTTATAGTTTTTTCTCATCGTCTCGATTCCGTATTGGTGGGAATTCTCATTGATCTTGGTTCGTTTCTTGCCGTCTTCGAGGAGTTCCTCGCTCAGAATCCCCATCTGCTTTAATTGCTTGTTGATTTCCATTCCGGTTATCTTACGGCTTCTGCTCAGGTCGATGACATTATTGACGCATCTGGCAAAAGCGTTTACTCCGATCAAGCCATCCGGAAACTCAATACGATCTTTTTCTTCGGCTGTTATGCTGAATTCCATTTTGCCTCTGCCGGCAGCCTCTCCTTTGACAACTTGATTTAGAACATTCTGCACGAAGAATAGGCATCTTATCATGCGGGGATCGTGAAGAAAACAATTCTCATCCAATTTCTCGCCTGAAACCGGATTTAACCCATTAGCCATTTTGTTCAGGATTTTGATAGCATTTGCGATCTTCTCTTTATCAGCATGCATGGTCATACCCGCCCTTCCAGTAGGATTACTGCATGTCATAAATTTCTAGTAAATTTCTGCAAATTCCTTCATATAATCCAAAGATAGGCGAAAGTATATCTGAACGGTCAGCAATGACCTCTACACTTTACTCATACACCTGCGTCCACTGCTCTTCATCGCTGACGGGGATGAAGTCGTGGCCTATGGAGGCTTCCATGATGTTCCAGAAAGCCCAGTGGCTCTGGGTAAGGTCATTGTAGTGCCGGGGCAGGGAATCCCAGTTGGAGGTTATATAGGACTGGTCGGCGCTACGGTTTAAGATTTTGTCTACTAGAGTGACCACCTCTGCCCGGGTGATATAGGCTTCCGGTTTGAAAGTGCCGTCGGGATAACCTACGATCCATCCTTTTGCCGCCGAGGAGTTGATGTATTTCACCGCCCAGTGGTTGTCGGACACGTCGGAGAAGATGTTGGTGTTAGTCAGGGTCAGGTTGTCAAAATGGGCGGCTAAAGTGGCGAACTCCGCCCGGGTGACCGGGTCATTGGGGCGGAAGCGCACATCTCTGGAGTAATCCTCCAAAACCCCGAGTTGTTGCATATAGCAGACCTGGTTGGCATACCAGGCACTCTGGTCGATATCGGGATAGTAGTTGTTCCGATAATCCGTATTTAGGTCTATGGACTCAGACAGCAGCCGGGAGAACATCACCACCGCTTCCGCCCGGGTCATATTGCGGGCCGGGCCGAAAGATCCGTCGGGGTAGCCCTGCATATAGGCAAAATGATCGTCTTTGTTGAGCTGAGGTATTGGGCGGTTGACATAGATCAGGGTGGTATAGGGCGGCAGGGCGGCGGCGCTATCGGCCAGGAATACCCCACTCTCGCTGACTATGATTGTATGGGTCTCGCTGGAGCCGTTATAACCGGATGGGGCGGCCTTTTCACTCAACTCATAGGTACCATTGGCTATCGCGGGGAAAGTGGCATAGCCGTCAGCCTGGCTGGTGGCCTGATAATCCTCGTCCCCGGGATCAGCCCCTCTTAGTTCAAACACTGCCCCGGCCAAGGGCTGATTGTTGCCGTCCACTTTCCGCACCTTGATCTCTTGGTCCGAGTCGGGCTTAGGTATATCAGTTTTTTCGGTGTTTACAAAAACTAATTCCTCTACCCGGGAGTAAGGCCGCTCTGCTCCATCGATATAGACCCAGATACTGCCGTTTTTCACCGAAACCTCATAGGTGTCGTCGGATTTGATATAGCCCTCCGGGGCGGATTGTTCGCTCAGGACATAATCGCCGTCAGCCACACCGGTAAGGGTGGCATGACCGTCGGACCCGCTGCTGAACGTGTAAGCATGCTGCTCCCCCATCAGCTGAAAGCTGGCTCCAGCCAGAGGATTGTCATTCTCATCTACCTTCTGGATCCTAAACTCATTGGGTGCGGGTGTGGTCTGCTCACCGGACTCAGCGGGCTTGATCTTGATAGTAGCCGTGTCGGTCCTTAATACAACAGGCCTTAATACCAATTGTAGAGATTCTTGGCGCAATGTCACTTCGGCGTAATAAGTATAGGTGCCTGGCTGTGGGTTTATAAAAGGATTGTAAGTGCAAGTAGGCGTCGAGTTAACCTGGCCTAAATAACCGCCGTTACCGGTGTACCATTTCCAAGACAAAATGGTGTACCCTGCGGGGTCAACCGTTGCGCTCAAAGGCGGGATCTCCTGCCCCAGCGTGTATTCCCCGCTTTGAGGGTGGGCAGAGATGTAAGGTTCGGCAGCGGCAAACGCGGTCAGGCTGCAGCTAAACACCAGAACCAGAGCCAGAATCAGCACTACAAGTACGCTAATCTTTTTCATCAGGCATTTCCCTTCCTAAATACATAATTAACTTTATTTTACAGTACAATTCTAAAATTTTCCTAAAATAATAATGTAACTTTCAACGGGAATTTAGTACGTGATTGTATAATAGTTTTGAGCGGCGGAGAAGCTGTGAGATTTTTGCAAACGGAGGTTTTCCCTATAAACCATACACCGGTAAATCGCAGTTCCTTGTTTCTGTTATCGTTGACGCTCCCCGCTGCGATTTATGACCGCTATCAAACATCCTTACCGCAGCATTTTTTGTATTTCTTCCCGCTGCCACAGGGGCAGGGGCAGGGTTGATTGCGGCCTACCTTTTCCACTCGAATTGGTTCAGAATAGCGTTTAGGCACCGGATCAACCGGCTTGGCCCACCTAGATGAGCTGCTCAACCGGCTTTGCTCTTGGTACTTCTCCAGCAAGGCTTCAGTATCGGCCGCCTTTTCAGGTTCACATTGGCCGCGTTGACGATGACATCGACGTGCATTTTGGTGATGTCGTTGTGGATAATGGTCAGTGGCATAGTGGGCATCTCCTTTCAGCAATGAGCCCGGGTTGTTTACCGGTTAAATCATTAAAAATGATTCCATACGTTCACAAGGAAAAAAACGGCAAATATACATGGGGAGCACGGGTGTATGAATTCGATACACATCAGCTTGCTTGGGCATGTCTCAAATACGGTCATCTTTTTTAGCAAATGCCGACTGAATGGGCCATAACTCAATCTTAATATAATTAAAAGGGAAATGGGTTGTACAAAGTGACGGATTTACGGACTTCGTAAATCAACTTCAAAACATTAGATCAAAAAAGGCGTATGGCACGGATTTTGCGTTTATTACAAATCAGACTTCATGGCCGGTAAACAAACGTTAGCGATGAGAATAATTGTATTTGGGCTTTGAGACGTAAGACAACGACAGGGAGAAGACCCATGCCAGAAAACTTTAAAAAAGTGATCATGTCGTCAGAATTTCTTATTTCTTCTATATTCGTGTTCGCAGGGGTAACTGCCTATTATGTTTATGAGTTTTGTTTAAATTATCGGGGCGCTAACTCATTCGACCAGGCTATGTACTGGTTGGCCTGCATTTTGGTGAACCTGTTTCTGCAGTATGTCATTTATATCAATGCGAAAAGGCAATTATCTAAAAAAAGATAAAGCTGGATTGACCCTGGCTGCGTTGCCTTTCCAGAAACGCTTGCCGAAAGCTGTTTTCTGAAAGCTAATTTTGCAGCCTATTAATTAACGGCCTCGGCAAGTAATGTGAAATAAAGGGGAATCACCAATGGAAAACATTGGAATCATACTGCGTAAATTGTATAATGCTTCGGGCTTATATGCACCCGCAGTAGACCGGTAAACATCTATTGGCTGCGGCCAGATGGAGGAATTATTATTAACAACTTGGAGGCAATGAACATGTCAGATGTTATTATGAGTCTGTGTGACAATCTAAAATATTTACAACACTTTTGCACAGAAGGTATCTGTATGTGGGTTACTGATACAGAACAATTTGTGGGTTTGGTCAAAGGGAGGGATTCTCCGGGAGACTTTTTTGCGGTTGGAGAGCCCATACAGCAAGGCGGCACTGCAAGAGAGGCGCTTAAGACCAAGAAAGTAATTAACAGATACCTCCCTCCGGAAATCTATGGGGTTGAAGCCAATGTGATCGCGGTGCCAATATATGACTCAGATAATCGGGACATCCCGGTGGGGGTTTTGGGCTTATCAAAGAGCAGAAAATATCAGGCTGGAGTACTGGATATTTCCGAAAAATTGCTAACCTCAATGGAGCAGTTGGGGCAGGCTTCAAACGAGATTGCCATAGGGGCCGAGCAGATATCGGTTCAATCAAATCATATATCCAGCCTGACACAAACGGTAGTGGCAACCACAGGCGAAGTCAAAGAGGCTATGCAACAGGTCAGAAATATTGCTCAGCAGACCAAATTATTGGGTATAAATGCAATGATTGAAGCAGCCCACGCCGCAGCAGCCGGCAAAGGCTTTTACGTTGTAGCTGAAGAAATCAGGAAATTGGCCGATGTGTCAAAAGAAGTTACTATTGGAGTAGATAAGATCCTCAAAGAAGTAGAAGAAAAAATGGATCTAGTGGTAGCAGCCATCCAAAAATCATTAGACTCTACTACCTCTCAAGCAGCTTCCACCCAAGAACTTGCTGCATCGCTTCAGGAAATAACATCGGTAACAGAAAACCTTATTAGTTTAGCTAAATATTTGTAAGTGTCCGGTTTGCCCTTCCCATCAGTTGCTGCAAATACCTGAAAGGTCAGCTCATACCGTGCTGCGATTAGCCGATCAACGGTTTCCCACGCATGGGGTAAAGTTCCAATATCAATCATCCTCGAAAACATCCCCTAGCCAACTTATTCGCCGCCCAGCCCTTCGATAAAGGCCAGCACGTTTTGGCCGAGGACGGCGTGGTTGTAGCCGCCTTCCAAGATGCCGAAACAGCCGCCCCGGTTGCGCCGGGCCGCTTCCCGCATCAGCCGGCCCATGGTGGTGTAATCCTCGGTCTTCAAGAGCCCGCCCCAGTCTTTTTCGGCATTGTCGAATCCGGCCGAAGCAGCGATCATGTCGGCATCGGTATCTGCCAGCGCTTTCTCCACCTCTTTCAGGTAGTCGCTGCGGCTTTGCCGGGAAGGGTTGCGGATGGTGACGTAGGCCCGATTGCCCAGGATATCGACGTTGCCGTCGCCAAAGTGGAGGTCGAAGTCCAGGATGAAAGCCTTCTTTATTTGGCCCTGGCGTACCAATTTATCGATGGCGATGGCCATATTGTTGAAATAGCAGAACCCCCAGGAGCTGTCAGCCGAGGCATGGTGCCCGGGCGGTCGGATCAGGGCGAAACAAGGTTCGGTCAAACCGATCCGGGCGGCCATGATGGCCCCGCCGGCTGCCAGAGCGGCGATGTCGTAAACGCCTTCCCGCTCTACCGATTCCACATGTTTCCGGGTATGGACCTGGAGGATATCCAGTTCTGTGGCCGGTTCCGGTTTGGCCCAGGTGACCCTCCCCTGCAGGGCGTCCACCACCGCCTGGATCCTGCCCGGGGAGGCGGCGGGATCGGACGCGTAAACCTGGTTATAATCCTCATGATAAACAACCTTCATTGCGGCTCATCCTCCTTTTCAGCCATAACTTGGGGGCATCCTTCTGTTGCTGGCTCCTGATATTTAACCAGCATTGATAAGCATCTCCTCATATTCTTCTCGTGACCGGGGACAGTCCAGTAACTTCCCAAAGTCCGAACTATTTAGTTTATATTGTTGGCCATGTGGCTTAGATTAGGAGCCGCAAATACTTATGTGTTTTATGCCGGGACTGATTTTGGGGGTAAAAAGATATATCACCAAGCCATGGCGCCAAAGGTTCAGGGGAGGTCATCATTACTTCATGTATCGTTTCAGCTCTTTATAAAAGTTTTCGCGGGTACCCGCCAGTATGACGACAACGTTTTCTTCATCTTCTTCAATAACGGTGTAGGCCAGTTCGTAGTTAAATGCTATCAAAGAAACAAAGATGCCTCAAGGCCAGGGAAGTTAAATAGAGCTTTTCTACAGCTCTGGTGATGGCACAGTAAAGCAACTTCCCCATGCTTACCCGTATGCTATTACCTGATATATGATGTATAGTCCGCGCTCCATCGCCCCTCATATTCAAAAAGGCCGTTCCTGCGTTTTGCCGGAGCGACCTCTTGATTTATGGGGGTGGTTTGTGCCTTTGGGCCTAATTGCGCTTTTTCATAAGTCTTCACAAACTAACATTTTCTGACGGGATCGATTATGCATTTATTGTATGGCAGTAAAAACTCTCTTATACCGCTTGCATATGGGGCAATATCGTATTGCTGGAAATAGACTACCACTCCTTGCGAGGTGCAGTAAAAACTGTTTATATTAAAAGTCTGTTCTACCAGTTCCTCATAATTATCGAAATAAATATCAGGGTTTTCCCTTATCTGTTCAATAATTTTCTTTTTAATATATGTTTTATAATCACCGGAACACTTATACAATGCTCTGAGTTTAATCCTACGCCCGGTCTTCAGGTTCCATGTCTGAGAAGTCCGGACAGTTAAGCCATGGGCTCCGCCGGTATACTGGTAATTGTCAAAATATGCACTGATTATGCAGGCTCTGTTATAAGTTACTTCAAAGGTCTGCAAGGCTTCAAATACATGTATCGGAAATCCGTTTTTAATATCATCCAGATACTGATCAACTGCCATTTGATAAAGCTTGGTACGGAAATTTTTTTGAAGCGCCAGGGCTTCATCTTTGTAAAACTGGTTTATGGCTTTTATGGTCTTTTTGTAGTTAGCTGACTCGAATTGAGGATACTCTATTCGGTAGTTTAAAATAGTAACGCCGTCATATTTCATTTCCTCAGTAATTACTATGGTATTAAAGCTTATGGCCTTTTTCAAAGTTATCACCTCCTGATAGCATATGACATGCTGCTATATTTAGTGATAATCTGTTACAGTAAAAGCCAAAATCGGGCTCACTATGGTTATCCTCGGGGTGACAAAGTTAATCGTCTGCTGGATGATTTGATGAATGAATTATCAGATTGGCGTTAATCTCGAGGCTAGTATGGAAGCCCTAACACGCAAAGACCCATCCGGCTTGCCGGGTTGCCATTAGACATAAGGCTTGTCAAGAATACTTAACCCCTTATTACAAGCTGCCATAAGATCAAAATCGCGGTTATCATGCAGCAGCAATAGCTTATTCTCCATGGCGGTCAAGGCAATCAAAACATCTATGGTGCTGCGGGGTGTCACGCCCTTGCGGCGCAGGTCAAAATACAACCGGGCTGCTGCGGCCTAGATAGAGAAATTATTTTTGACAACTTGGAGGCAATAAACATGTCGGATGTTATCATGAGTCTGCTTGACAATTAGACTCTACTGCCGCTCAAGCAGCTTCCACCCAAGAACTCTCGGCATCGCTTCAAGAAATAACGTCGGTAACAGAAAGCCTTATCAGTTTGGCTAAATATTTGTAAGTGTCTAATTGATCGCCTAAAGCCATTACTACCGGTGGATACGACACTGCCATCGGTACCGGGCGAAGCAATACGGATGATATTATCAGTCGCACGTCAGCAAGTGCAGCAAAGCTGTGTGACGATTGGAGTTGGGGTGGAAAAGACGCCCGACATTAAACGAGGCCCGTAAGCCTTAGTGCGGGCGTGGTCATACCAGCTTACCCCGAGCCCCACCGGCCTGGCCCAATTGCGCATCTCATTCGCTCCTTCATTAATCCAGGGACTTAGTATTATGAATAATCTTATATTATCCTTTGCCACTTGCGGTTTTATCTTCATCATCCGGCATCTTTACCGCAGCACTTTTTCATTTCTTCCCGCTCCCACAGGGACAGGGCTGATCCCACCTTTCCCACCCGAATAGGTTCAAAATAGCTTTTGGGCATCGGATTTACCAGCTTGGCGCGGCCAAACGAGCTGCTGGAGTTATAAAATAACGCAAAGGAATATATTGTAAATAATCGTTAGTATAATCTCATTTGGTGTAAAATAATG
>NZ_DCEA01000103.1:0-46760 GCF_002316705.1 Syntrophomonas sp. UBA1041 | reverse complement strand
GAACATTTCCCGCATTGATAACATGACTTCACGCTGGTATGGGCTTCGTGCTCTATCTTCGCAATAATGGCTTGATTTGAACCAGCCATTGGTATGAGGGTCGCAGCCTCCTTCATATTCTTCTCTCCTTCCCTTAACGAATCTATTTTGAACCACTTAAAATTTCCGTGGTTTATACTGGTAATAAACTGTCAGCCGGGCTGGCTAAAACAAAAATTGGCATAATCATTCGACAGTTTATCACAATATGTCAAAACACAGCTATTTCATTATAATATAAATGTGCATCATATTAATGTTAAAAGTTTGTTAATGATGCCACATGTTTAGCAAAAGTGTATACTATATTCAATTTGTGCAAGATCAGCCATTGCTGGGGATGCACGGAAAAGCTGTCCAACCATGCCGAATAGGGTCAATTTGCACCATCAGCCGGGAGACAGCTTGCCAAAATGAATATCAATTGTTATTTACCTCGCTATTAGCGGGCTTTTTTATTGACCGGCCTGATGAATCAGGCCCCTTGAGTCAGGATAACAGGATCCTGTTTACTATATAGTTCATTTTATAACCAGGCTTTTTACGTTTCAACAATTACCTTTATTTTCCAGAATAACTTTCTTAAAAAAGCACACAATAGAATTAGAAACCGGCAGTTACAACAGATCAATAAGCCCCTGAAAAACGGATAAGTCTTATTGATATAACTGTCGGTTTCTTTAAAGACCGCTGGCAGAACATTAAACACAGTCCTTGGTACTACCAAATCTGCTGTGTTTGAATGCTGCCAGCGGATTTATTTTGCTGCTGAAAACCCATATCCAAAAAGAGAGAAACGGCGCACCCATTAAGAGCCCGTAATAATAGGACGGATAAGCCAGGCTGGTTGAAGGAAGCAAGGCCAGCCAGGGCAAAATAGGAGTCATCCAAAAAATCAGGATAAAGATAGTATAGTTATAAATCTCAAAGGGATTCCATTCAGTCAGTAGGATGAAGGCCATTACATATCCGGGCGCCTGCCATAAAGAAGCAGCCAAAATACGTTGAACCGATTTGCTCCCCCGCAAGGACATGGCTTCCCGGCTGATCACTACCAGGTATAATAGGGCGGCCATGTATTCCAGTCCGGCCCAGTAGCTCGACAGCCATACCGCCCCCCAGGCAAAGATATGTATCCACAGCAAACGCAGTGTTACCATAAGAGCCCCACCTCCCTGATCACTTCGACATAGGGGCTGTTGTAGAAGCTGTCGGGAGGGACCCATAGATCCTGGTTGTCATCAAAATCCACACCCTGCAATTGATAAGCCTTCCACATGATTTTACTGCAGTTCCAGATGTTCTGTCCGGATTTAAAGGCTACCGGATAGAATACTTCCCCTATCTGCTCAGTGGCGTATGCAACAGCCGCCTGTTTGACAGCCGGATCGACATTGACCCTCAGCAGGCAGACCTGCGGATATTCGCGGAAATGCTCAACTGATTGCCGGGTTATACCGAGGTCGGCATAGCCTTCAATGATCTGCCCCGACCCTATATACAAAGCGGCATGGGAATAATCCCCATAAGCGCAGTGAGGATAAGCTCCCAGGATTATATCCCCGGGCTCCAAGCCTTCAAAGGAGATGCTGTTATTATGGCGCAAGGGGTTGCCGTACCCGACGTTGCCTGACAAAGCGCTCTTGATATAGACCCGGGTAGCGCCGTCAGGATTGAGAACAATAGCTTGATTATGGGCCAAAATCATTATACCTGCCAGTAATGTCAGCAATGGAAAAATCAACAGATTAATCGGCTGCTTCATGTACAGTACCCCAATCTACAGGCAGGATCACCCCTCGGTTATCCTCTGTTGTTATATTGTCGAGCCTGATTACGGTCTGTTTAACAACTCAATGCAGAGTTTCAGTATATCTGTCTCACTTATTATGCCGATCATCAGGCCGTTTTCCATTACCGGCATCCCACTGATTTTGTGCTTGAGCAGCAGATTAATGGCTTCCAACAGATCGGTTTGGGCTGCGACAGTAATTACGTTTTTAGTCATTACCCAATCTACCGGGGTTTCACACACAAATTCCGGAGAACGCAAAGCTTTTTCAATATCATGCTGCACGATCATACCGATTAAGGCGCCATTTGCCAGTACCGGAAGCCGGCGGACGTTATTCTCCACCATAAGATCCAGTGCGTCACCGATGGTTTTGCGGCTTTCAATACTTATTACCCGGGTAGTCATGATGTCTTTAACCTTCATGAACATCACCTCTTGGATTTATTCTATCACAGAGATTGGCTCGAAACGGTATCCGGCTTATGTTTAACATATGGCAAATGCAACCGGAAATGCCACCTTTATGGCATCTGCAGGATTCTTAAAATGATTGCCGGGGCATTACGAAAGTTGAGCAGAATATCCTTCGGCCCGAACATGGATTAAATAACGGATTTCCAGCCGGGTTTGCGGTACAATAGTAAAAAATATGATTGAGGGTTGTGTATGCGGGCTATCATGAGAAAGCTGAATCGCCATCAGGAATTAAGCCCGGACGAATACCAGAATTTGATGGGCTACATACACCATCTGCGGGTTCATTCATTGCCTTCTTATCAAGTGTTCTATCAGCGCTATGCGGAGGTGCTCTATAAACAGTACGCCACCTACCTGCCGGAATTTGAATATACACTGGGGGACGTGGTCTCTTTGCTTGCCGAAAAGCCGCAGCTGCTCACTTACGCCTTGCAGCGGCCGGTGCAATGGCAGCGCTTTCCCCTCCCGTATCAGCCGTTTTTACAAGCCTGCTCGTTAAAATACCTTAAGGGGCAGTTGTTTTACGAAGTAGTGGAGCAGATGGCTAAAAAACCTGAAACCCTGGCCAACTTACCTCATCCCCGTAACCATGAGGCGGTCATGCTCTTCGAAGATCAGAATCCCTTTAAAGAGCCGGGATTAAAGGCCCATTTTGACCGTTTGAGCCGTTTTAGTTTTGTCACCCGGCTGCAGAGCATGCGGTATCTCACCCTCCATAAAGCCAAGCAGGATTGCGTGGAGGTGCTGGCCCCGGACCGTTTGGGGGGCATCTTTACCAATAAGGAAAAATCGATTTATTACTATATTTACCTGACCGAGTCCATCGAGTCCAAAGCCCGGGAGGCATGCGCCTTGATTAATCTAGCCCTTTATGGGCTGAAAACTGGAGACAGCCATGAAATTTGAAAGCAGGCCGGAAATCGATACTAATCTGTTTGACATATGGCGGCAAGAACTCGTGGAACGCCAGGAGATTCGCCGCTCGGAGCTTAACCCGGCCGACGTGGTATTAAACCAGCCTGAAGAGGCCGAACTCCTGGTCAGGGCATGGTTTTACAGCGGCAGAAGCCGTGATCTGTTTGTGGCCCTGTTCCATAATCTCCACAAGATGCCGATCATTAAATGGCTGATCATGTCACCCCCGCCGATAATCCAGGGTTTTCTCCAATTCCTGCCCGGATACGTTCTGCTATATCGCCCCCGCCCGGTAGAGCTGCAGTTTTTAATCAGCTTGTATAGCGATGAACTGACGGATTGGTACCCTGCTATAGTCAAAAGTCTGGACAAGGAATCCTGCCAGTATTTGATGTCCCGTACCGCCAATGCGAACCTGCGCCAGCTTTTAAAAAACGCGGCCCTGGCCATCAGCCGGGAACAGGGTCTGGGCTGGTTCGGCATAGAGCAAAACCGCTTATCGGACCAAGTTTGCGCAGGATTGTACGGCAATAAAAATCAAAACTTGCTGAAGGCCCTGGATCTGGTTGCAGCCTGCAACCGGAATCGCCTGCAGTATTTACATGGAATCGAACTTTTTCTTGATAACCTTGCAGCGGCGGAGGCTGTTTTTGAAAGCGGCCTGGTGGCAGATAGTCTGGCTATCCTGTTGGATGCCTGGGAAGAGTGCTTGGAAAATCATCAGCTGACAGATATCTTGCGGGATATACAGTTGGCCAAGCGTTTTGTCAGGGTCTTGCGCAGGGTCGCCCCTCTTTATGTTATGCTGGAACACGCCCCGGCGGCGGGGGCGGCCTATCAAGCATTATATGACCGTTATTTCGCCTGCTTGCCAAACAATGCTTCCACTCATACCAGTCTGGAATTAATGGACCGGCTTTTATCAACCAACCAGTCCGTGCCGGCTGTTAAAGCTTCTTTAAAGTTGTGGCACCTACAAATTCAAGATGAAGCCGATGGTGAATACGAACCCTTGTTTAACAGAAGTGACCAATTGGAATTCAGGGTTCTTAAAGCTCTGGTTGACGGCATAAGACTTGCCCAGCCTCAAGAAGCTATTACCCTGATTCTCGCTGTCCTGTGGCTCGATAAACATAATGATTCAAGCTTGGATTCCGCAGCGTCTCACTGGATTTTTACTCAATGCCGGGATTTCTGGTCATGGGTCCCCAGCAAAATGTTTTTTAATGCTCGAATATGGTCTCAAATTGGCAAATTACTGGAGGATGAGAACAGACAAGCCGGGGATCGCTTGCTATCTCGGGTTGAAGAGCTGCAGGGGGACGGTTTGCAGTTCGATTTGCTTCACCGACCGGATCTGTTTAAGCAGCGGAATCGGATTATTGAACGACACATCCTGGCGGGTGCGTTTTTGGGGGTGCATTAAACTGAATTCCACCGGGTTGGATTCCAAAGCCTATGGCTTGATGTTGGAGGAATTACTGAAAAGACTGCGGCAGGAGATTGATTCTCAGCTCCATATAGATTCGATTCAATCGGTCGCTGATTTGGATCAGTATATCTTAAAGATTAACTCTTTTTATTATCAGGGTTTCCTGGAATATTACCTGCCCCGGTATGAACAACGCTGGCAAGCTGAGGCGAGGGAGCTGCTCATGCTCACCCAGCAGCAGCAAGTTCTGGAAACCAATATTGTGTCTACCCTAAAACGCTATACCCGTTTGCACAATTTATTGAAAACCCTCCTGGCCAATTTAAAGACCTTCTACCAGGACACTGACCACGAAGTACTCCTTATTCAGGAAGAGACATCCCGCCAGGGGACGGAGCTGCTTTTCGCCCTGACTGACCTGAAGCATCAATTACAATCCCTACAGGGCTACTTAACAGCAGTCAAACCCTATTTACAGGATACTGAATTAGTTCGCCAGGTTGATGAATTTCCTGGATACCTTGAAATTTTTCACCTTGAGGGGTCAACCGATCTGCAGCCTTCAATCGGCTCCCATAAGTTAAGTCAAGCCCTCAGTGAAATAACCTACCTGATGAGGCTGGCCGGAGATGCGGCGGCCAAGGACCATGACGGCCGAATTAGAATTGCCGGAGATATGCAGCGGCATATAGATCAGCTCGAGGGCGGGGTTGATAGCGATGATCCGGTGAATCTTTGGATCAGCCAAAAACTCACCCGGGAATTGGCCCTGTACGCAACTGCCCTATCGGCGCCTACAGTGTCACCCGACATGCAAACCTTGATAAATAAACGCTTAGAGGGGTGGCATCGGGTTTTGAAGCTGCGGGCTTCAAATCACTGCGGCCCGGACCCCTTGATACAGAATGCAGTTGATTGCCTGGGCCGGATATCGGCGGAAAATGCCCAGGAAGCCTTGCGGGATGTAGAATTCTCGATACAGCAACTGGAACAGATCATCATGATCCTGCAGAACAACCCGGAACCCAGTTATAAAGTCTTGGTGCAAGTCAGAGAATGGCTGGCCTTTTGGACGCCCTTTTTGCGCAGTATGAGTACGGAAGAAGAGATACGCTGGATCCCCCCGCTGTATAGCTTGCTTTATCAGGTCCGGGTTGCCATATCCTTCTTGTCCAATCAGCTCAGCATGATCGAAACCTCCCGCCGCCGTTCAGCTTATAATCAGGATCAAGCCGGGCGCATGCGGGATCTGGCAGTTACTCAGCTGGAGTTCCTCGGGCAGCTGAAGGCTGATCTGGATCGCTTGTTAGCCCCCAGAAATGTCTCCCGCACCTGGAAGGACATGGGGGTTCGTCTCATCAAGGTGCCTCTGCAAAAAGGAGAGGTCTTCCCTGAGGAGCATATCCCGCTTCTCGGCCAGGCGCGCTGGGAACCCAGAGTGGATGCTGCCCGGCCCGATTACACCATTGTGCACGAAGAAGGCGACCTGTTTATAATTCAGGTTTTGAACGAAGAACAGACCGAGATCCCTTATATGATACTGACCCGGCAACCATAACCAGCGAGGAGTTGACACATGCGGCTTGGCATAGACTTTGGCACTTCATACACCAGGATGGCAGCATTCAGCGCTAATGGTTTAATATGCAGCTCAGCCGGCTGGCCCGGACCAATCCCCAGCATCCTGGGATACTCCCCCGCAACCGGCCGGATCTTTTTCGGCACAGAGGCCATGGAGCTCGAACAGCCTGACGCTCTGCTCTGGCCCGGCTTCAAACCGGCCTTGTGGCGAAGCCCCCAACTGGCGCCGGGGAGCCTTGATTTCGAATATATCCTCACCGCATTTTTTACTTTCCTCAAAGATCAATGGCCTGAAATACCGGACGATCCTATTGAAGCGGTCACTCTGTCAGTCCCCGGTTATCTCGGCATCAAGGCGCAGCACAGCCTGTATGCCGCTCTGCAAAAGGGGTTTGCCGGAGCAGCCATTGCTTTACTTCCCGGGCCGGCTGCAGCCCTGACAGGATATCAAGCCCTGCATCCCGGCCAGGATATTGAAGGGGATATTCTGATTATAGATATAGGGGAAGCGGCTGCTGATTTCAGTATTATCAGCACCGCAGGCAACGGGAAGCAGCTGATATTGGAAACCCAGTCGCAGATGGGCGGTAATGCCTTTTGCGGGGCGGAAGTCGACAAAGAAATCATCCGGGAGATTCTGAAACCGCTATTTCATCAGCTAAAGCGGCCTGACCAATTGCCCTGGGAAGCAGGCCTTTCCCCCGCGGACTGCAGCTACTGGATTAAGCTGAAAAGAATGGCCGATACGACCAAAACCGAACTGGGCCGCCATCATCAAGCGGTTGTAAATATGATAAATATCCTCCCCGGAATGAGCGGGGACATGATTATTGATTCGGTTGCTTTTACCGCCGCTCTCGGTCCGCTGTGGGAGCGGCTGGATTCCTACGTGAAAACCGTGCTGCAGCCCCGCGTCCAGTCACTGGGCCTATATGACAGCCAGGGCTGGAGGTTTGACCATATCCTGCTATTGGGCGGGGCTTCCCATACCCCGGGAGTGCTGCAGCGAATAAAAAGGCTCTTTCCCGGGGTTCCTGTCTGGCATGGCCAGACAAACCAGCCTTATGAAGCCGTCGGCAATTGCCTGTGGAGTAGCGGAAGCAGACGGTTGTACACCGTCTGCCCGTTTAAATTCTATATTGAGAAGAAATCCCCCTCTGAAGAGAGGGGCTGCCAACTGGAGCTTATTCCCTTTGACACCGCCAACCTGGAACTTGATCTCACCGGGACTTACCGTATTTTTTCGCTGCCAGTCCAGTCGGACTACAACCTGGCCAGCAGTCCCGGCGATGTTGAGATAAAAATCTATGCCTTGCCTGACCAAACCAATGCTATTCAGCCGGAGAAGGTTTCGGGCCAGAATGCGGTTCTGCACTGGCAGGAAGCTGACTATAACGGGGCTGAAGTGGTTCATATCGATTTTGATCTGGCAAGTTCACAACTTCTTGTGAACTTCACCAATAACCTCCCCGGGTGTCCTGAGGCGGAACTGTTTTTCGAATGGCCGCTCCGGCAGTTGTCCCAGGCACATTGGTTGTCGGGTTATAAGCACGTTGACAGGGATCTCCTCAAGGCTCTGCAGAGACAGCTGCAGGCCAATCAAAGCGACGGCGCCACACCTTACAGTAATCAGTTGATGGCTACCTACTACAAACTGCTCTGCGTATTGCAGATATTAAATCCCTAGACTAACGTTTTGCCGGCGCCTGCAACCGTTTTGCCTTCATTCCAGCCAGGCGGGCCGGTGCATTTCCCTTGGCTGCTATTTCATTTCCCGAGCCCGGTTTTTCATCCCGGTTAACCTCGAGTACTCGCGGCTTGTTGAATCGGCGCGGAGCGAGCGACGGAAGTGAAGAGCAAGACGCTCGATAGGCCCGCGATTGAGACGTACAAATAGCACGTTGATTGAGCGGACCTATTGAGCAACGCAGTTATTCGCTTTTGTCGACGGTCTGCGGCATCATTCATGGATGCCGGTATAGATCTGCACTGCGTCCCTCAAGAATACCGCAGCCCCGGGTTGTATCTTGTCATAGTGCGCGGTGAAACGCTCGTCATCAACATACATCTGGGCCATTCTGGCATGGGCCTCTCCGGTGTAGCTTTCCCAGAAGTAGCACAGCCACTGGCGATGCAGGTCAGCGGCCTGCTGGGCCAGATCCCCTCCGGGATTGCCGCTTGCCATGGCCTCTTTCAGGGTGTCATTGAAGGCGGCGCTCAAACGCTCTATCTCGGCGTATTGCTGCGGAGTCATATCCAGCACCTTCTGATAGGAGGCCTCCACCACTTTGTCGCCGTATTTGCCCCTTATCTCCTCCCCGTATTTTTGCTCGTTCTCTTCCACCAGTCGGCGCTTAAAACCGGCAAACTTCTCAGCATCGGTCATGATGATTCTCCCTTCTGTCATGGCTATGGTCTTTTCAACATTGGCGATAAGTGAATCCAGTTGCTGCCTTCTCATCAACAGTTTACAATGGTGCTCTTTCAGGGCTTTCAGGCCATCGAAGCATGGTTCCGACAACATTGCCTTGATCTGCTCCAGGTCCACGCCCATTTCCCGGTACAAGAGGATCTGCTGCAGACGGTCCACTTGTTCACGACCGTAAATGCGATATCCCGATGAACTGATCCGGGCGGGCTTGAGAAGGCCGATTTGATCATAGTAGCGCAATGTCCTGGGGCTGACTCCGGCCAGCCGGCTTAGTTTCTGAACCGTATATTCCATTTCCATCAACTCCCGACAAAATCACTATACACCTTTACGTTGCGTCAAGGTCAATAAAGGATGCCAGGAAATAAATAACAAAAGAGACGGCTTCTAAAAAATGCCCATTATTAAGAATATGGATAGCCTTGCAGTGGATAAAACAATTTGCGGTATAATTAGGTCAAAAGTCAGTCGAAAGGATGAAAAACAGTGATTACTACCCTGGCATTGCATCCGGCAGCAGCCAAGGTGCTTATCGGTCAGGCTGTGGCAGCCCTTCCCGAGGTGCAGAAGGCCTTCCGTCAAGGCAAAATCATCATCGCCTCCGGAACCACAAATGTCATGGTGGCCAAAGCCCTGTTGAATGTGGAGATAAAAAACCTGGAACCTCACGCAGCCGGGATTATTACGCAAAGGGCCGCCTGTGTTACTGAAAAGGACCAACGGGTCGCTCCATGGTGCCTGGATCAAGGCACTCCTGTTCAAACCGAATGGCTGGAATTTTTGAACAGCATGCGGTCAGGGGATGTATTCATAAAAGGTGCCAATGCATTTGACAGCGCAGGTCTTATCGGGGTTCTGCTCGGAGACGACCAGGGCGGAACGGTGGGAAAAGCGATCGGCGCCATCAAGGCCCGGGGAATTCACTGGATAGCCCCGGTAGGATTGGAAAAAGCGATCCCCAGTTGTATTGAAGCTGAGCGGTGGATGGCAGGAGCCCCTGAGAGCAGCCTCTGTCTGGGTTACAAGTGCGGCTACATAACGGTTCCCAACACCAGGATTATAACCGAAATTGACAGTATAAGAATACTAGCCGGGGCTGATGCAGTGCAGGTGGCGGCCGGAGGGGTCGGAGGCATGGAAGGGGCCAGTGTCCTGGCGGTAGAGTGTAGGGACGAGGCTCATTGCCAGACGGTATTGCAGATGGTGAGAACAGCCAATCAAACCGCTCCTCTGAAGGTTAAGCGGCAAAGCTGTTTAATCTGCGGAAACACCTGTTTTATGCAGGCCAGGAATTAAATAAATTATTTACCGCGCAGCCAGGACAGCCAGGAGCGCCCTTTGCCTTCCTGTTCTGCTCTCCACAGATTCAGGAATTCGTCGATCTTTTTTTCCCGTTCCACGTTGCGCTCCTCAATTTTTTTCTCCAGACGCGCCATCCTTTCTTCCAGCTTGTGGTTTTGCTGCATCAGTTCATCATTTTGTTCAATGATCCTGCGGGCTATACTGACCATTTCTTTGATGTTGTTCTCTGGCTGGACGCTGACCAGCCCGGGCTGCTGGCCGTCCTCGCTGTCCTGTGCGGTCTCCAGGGCCAGTTTTATGGCAGTAGTATTCAACCCTTTTTCTTTAAGCTGCAAAACCAGGCGCAATGTGTCCAGATCGGCCTCGCTATACATCCGGTCGCCGCGTTCGTCACGCTTGATTTTTATCTTGAGGCTGTTTTCCAGGTAGCGTAAAGTGTGCTGCTCGATGTTCAGCAGCTCAGCCACCTCACCTATTTTATAAAATCTCTCCATACTCCTGTCACCTTTCCCGAACTCACCTCATAGATTGTTATCAGGTGAAGCAATAAAGACCCATCCCCGACAATCAGGCGCAGGGAGCATCACAAACAGTTGTGAAGCAGTACCCGATGAACACCCGGTTATGAACCTGATTATCAACTTATGAATACCGGTTATGAACCTGATTATCAACTTACTAAGCCAATTATTGTGAAGCCGTTACTTTCCCTACCCCTTCTTAATTTCGCTTATATACTACTTGATAAATGTATATGAGCAGCCGTCCACAATAGGACGGCTTTTTTGTTGCCGTGCTCACAAGCTGAAGCAGCGCTCTGGCCGGGCGTTCTATCAGCTAATATAAAGGCCGCTGTCATTTAGCAGGATTTTCTGTCGGAAATGTTGAATTGCATTTGTCGTAAGAACTTTATTTCACAAATTTATTGCAGGGAAAGGGGGCCGGCTGAAGACGTTTCCAAGGCAGATCCGATTACAATATTTCACATTATACGGGGGGTAATAGTAGAAAATGACTAATGAAATGAAGGTAACCGGTCATATTCAGGAACTGGTAGGCAATCCAACCCCATTAGGCTTGCTGGGGTTGGCCATTGTTACGCTGGTGGCTTCTTCGCAGAAGCTGGGGATTACCGAGGGAACTGCTTATGTTATTCCCTGGGCTATTTTTCTGGGCGCAAGTGCTCAATTTGTCGCAGGATTACTGGACTTTAAACACAACAATACCTTCGGGGGAACCGCGTTTTGCGCTTACGGCTTTTTCTGGTTCGGCGTCGCTATGACCTGGATGACCGGTAATGGCACTATTGGTTTGAACGAAGCTGCTATTATTGATCCCAAACAACTGGGCTTCGCTTTCCTCGGTTATTTGATCTTCACCTTATTCATGACCGTAGGAGCCATGGGGACCAATAAAGTACTCTTTTTAATATTCTTTTTTATTGACTTTCTCTTTTTAGGTCTGTCCTTCAGCAGCTTGCAGATCGGGGATGCACATATGTGGCATGAAGTGGCTGCCTATTCAGAGTTGCTGGTCTCGATATTCTCATTCTATTTAGCCGGGGCCACGGTTTTGAACGTGCATTACGGCTATAGCGTATTGCCGACAGGGGCTCCTTTCGGCTCCTTCCACCGTAAATCGGTGGCTGCCAAGCAGAAAGCCAGCATAGCTGCCTAAGGTTAAAAATAAAAACCGTTTTCAGCCGGGGCTGAAAACGGTTTTTTATTCTTTTAATTATATTTTTCCTTTCACGGCCAACTCACTGACTGGCACAGAACTGAGCGTAGAACATCCATTTCCAAAGCTCAACTGCCTTTATCCAGCCTTTCTATATGGCCTTCAAACGGTTAATTTCTTGTTTTAACAATTGATTTTCCATCTGCAAGCGCTTCAGTTGCTCCTGCTCACTCAGGGCATAATTGGAGGTACTGGTAAAGGCTTTATAATAATAATCCGTCAATATGCTTTCTCCATAGCCCACTCCGGGTACAGCCCAGCGCCCGTTCAGATCGCTCCATTGTGCCGCTATACCGCGGGTGATCAGGACAAACCGGGGATCTACAAGGCTTTTTCCAGACGGCAGGGTATTCTTGCAGGCGTAAGCGTACAAATGCTGGATATGGGCTTCAACCCCGGCAGCGGGGGAGGAGAAAATGGCGCCGTGCACTCCATTTTCAAACCGTACCCGGCCAGGATCCGCCCCGCGCAGATCCTCCGCACCGGTCGCAGCCTGCCCGGTCGCTGCCAGACCGCAATAATTGTTCTGATAAGGCTGAACCAGACCGCCGAATCTCCACCAGCCGGTTTCTTTAGCAGCCTGGCAAAAGGCTATGTCCCCTCTGATTCCATACTCAGCGCCAATGCTCAGGTACAATTCCGGCAATTCGCGGGGGGCGTCGGGATTGTTCTTAATCATCAAAGCCTCTAATTGCTCGGCACTGAGGACGGCTTGCCCGCGAATGTCCAAATTGTCGGCAAAGGAAGGGATTGTCCCGCTAACCGGTACAGTTGCGCTGCTGATTAAAACCCGATAGTTCTTATCATCCCATTCCACTGCCATGCCCAGACCCTCACTGATGGCGCGAATGGGCACCATGGTGCGTCCGTCAATAATTACCGGAGCCACGTCGGATCGAATCTCCCGGCCATCCAAAAATATAGTTACCGCCCGCTGGGCCAGTGCCAGAGGCTGGATTAACAGGAGTCCTAAAACCAAGGCCAGAACAGCGAAGCCGGCAGCAAATTTGTTGACACGCATAATAAGTCCTCCCCGATACTTTTTCATAATTCTAAATACGCGTTACTATTACTAATATTTCACCAGAATGCCTATAATTCCTGCCAAAAAAGGACGGGTTTCGCTCCGTTCCACAATTCTCCTTTCCAGTTAAACCCCGGATAATTCAATCTGAATAGCTCCACTGGATATCAAAAGCGATTTATTTATACAAGCTTCGTCAACATACTCTAAAAAAAACTACTGTTTCTAACCATAAGCAGACATTTTTCTCAGCTCTGATGCTGTATCTTATAGTTACCCCCTTTTTTTGGAGATTTTGAATTATTGTAGCGGAGGACAGGCAATCATGTCTTATTTACTAAGCGGGCGGGGAGTTGTAATCGCTGTCTGCCTCATATTTCTTATTTCAAGTCTGACAATATACTTTAATAATCCGGCAATAGTGACAAGATTGTGTCAATTTTACCTGCCCGGGGCCATAATGAGTGCAGCACTTTTTATCGCTTTTTACGCGTTTTGGCAGCAGCGCAACCGTGAGTCGAAAAAACCTGCTTCAGGATGTGTTAACAGCTATGAGCGGGATATAGCACACTGCCAGTCTATGATCCTCAACCAACTGCCGCATAGTATCCTGGTCTTAAACCCTGACGGCATGCTGCTCTACCAAAATGCGCCCGCCGAAAAGCTGTTTGAATTGAATGAAGCCACGGTAGTGGACGAAGCTGTCCTGGCCGAGATCTTATCGATTTCCCAACCTGACCTCCTGGAGGTGCAGACCGGTTTAGCTAACAATAATAGTGTTCAGTTTGAATCTAAGCGCATTGTCAATGAGCAGGAACGATTCTTCAGATACCGTATTGAGCTTATAGAGGATCTGCCCAATTGTCAGGTCATCACCGCAACAGATATTACCGAAACCGTTATTACCCTCCATGAATCCGAGTCCGCCAACCAGGCAAAAAGTCAATTCCTGGCTAATATCAGCCATGAAATCAGAACCCCCATGATAGGTGTGCTGGGCTCGGTGGACTTGTTGGAGCAAAGCGCTTTGAACCGTAACCAACAGGAAAATTTAAATGTGATTAGAGAATGCAGCGAACAATTGCTGGCGATTATCAACGAAATTCTCGATGTATCCAAAATCGAAGTTGGCCTGGTCAACCTCAACCCTACTTGCTGCCGCATCCGCCCCCTGCTCAGCCGGTCCTTGAAAATCGTGGAGCCATTGTTACAGGCCAAAGGTTTAAAGGTACAGTTAAACGTTGACGAAGAACTGCCCGAGATGATCTATTTGGATCAGGCCAAGATGCAGCAGATACTGAGTAATGTACTGAGCAATGCAGTAAAATTCACACATCAGGGCTCGGTCACCATTGAAGCCTGCAAAAGCGGCTCCCCTGACGACCCGCGCCTGGCAGTGGCCGTTAAGGATACCGGCATCGGCATAAGCTCTGAAGAATTGCCGGAGATTTTCGCTCCCTTTACTCAGGCGGATAGTTCCACTACCCGTAAATACGGAGGAACCGGGCTGGGTTTATATATCTGCCAGAAGCTGGTCAATCTAATGGAGGGTACGATTCGGGCAGAAAGCCAGTTTGGAATAGGCACCACCATCTATATAGAAATACCCTTGCAGGAGGCTGCAGGGACTGCTGAGCCAAATCACGGCGGCATATCACCGGCAGCACAAACTGCTGACAACGCTGTACTGAATTTTGACCCCGCCCGCATTCTTGTCACTGAAGACAATTTATTGAATCAAAAAATTGTTTCACAGATGCTGCATAATTATGGCTTCTACTGCCGTGTGGTAAGCAATGGCCTGGAATGCCTGAACGCCCTGCATCAAGAGTCGTTCGATGTAGTTTTGCTGGATATGCAGATGCCCGTTATGGACGGATATGAAACTGCCGGGATAATTCGCCAGGATGCCAGCCTCAATCATGTGGCGGTTATCGCCATGACCGCCAATTCCATGGTGGGTGACCGGGAAAAATGTCTGGCCAGCGGTTGTACCGATTATATCTCCAAGCCCTTTAAAGCCAGGGAACTGGCGGAAATAATAACTCAGCACCTGCCTCAACAGAACAGAGACACCGCCTTGGAAAATGACAGATTGCTCATCAATGAGCTGATGCCTGAGCTTCTCGAAATGCTGGGTGAAATGCTGGAATCCCTGTACGCCTCCTGGAGAAAAAAAGACCTGCCCGGATTGCAGAGCCTGGGGCACGACATTAAGGGTACTGCCGGCATGTATGGCCTGGCAGCCATTTCACAGCTGGCCGGCAAATTGGAAAAAGCCGCCCGGGAGCATGATTTTCAAAAGATAACCTCTATTATCGGCGATCTGGAAGAAAAATACGCTCAGATCAGGGTTCAGTTCTTGGGGCAGAACGCAAACAGTCTTAAAGTCTAAATAACCGGCTTAAATATTGACAGTTCGCGGCTGTTCAATTATATTTACCATCATATTCAGGTGTGAAGGGAATAATTGAAATGGCCATACACATTATAACTGACAGTACGGCATACCTCACTGAAAGTATGCTGAAAGACGAGGATATTCGGGTAGTCCCTCTTAATGTAATGATGCAAGGCAGACAGTACCGGGAAGGTATAGATTTAAGCAATCGCGAATGCTACCAGGTCATGCGCAGTCAACCGGTCTTTCCGACTACCTCGCAGCCGTCAGCCGGCGATTTTTTAGAAGTCTACCGCTCACTGCCCCTCGGCGACGAAGCCCTGGTGATAGTGATATCCTCGCGTCTCTCCGGCACCTGGCATTCTGCGGAGATGGCCCAGGGGCTGCTGAACCGGAGTGATGTCAGGATTCATGTAATAGATTCATGGTCTTCTACCATAGGTCTGGCTCTGCAGATAATAAGGGTCTGCGAAATGCGCCAGGACGGGCAGGGCATGGATGCCATCCTGAATGAGTTGAAACGTATGATCCCCAAGACCAAAGTATTTTTCGTGGTAGATAATCTGGAATACCTGTCAAGAGGCGGGCGCATCGGCCCGGCCGCCAAATATTTCGGCAACATGCTGCAGATCAAGCCGATTTTGTACTTGCATGAAGGCAAAATAGATGTGTTTGACAAGATCCGCACCAAACACAAGGCAGTAACCCGGATTGTGGAGGCTTTTTCCGCCCTGTCTCCCCAGGTGGAGAAACTGGCCGTTACCCATGTGGACGCACCGGAAGAAGCCGAAGAATTGAGACAGCGCTTAGCCCAAATTTACTCCGGACCTATCTACGTCAGAGAGACCGGCCCGGTCATAGGCGCCCATGTCGGGCCCGGCACCATCGGCCTGGCTTATTATTAAAGGAAACAGCCGCACCAGAAACTAGTTCTCCCAGTGCGTCCGCCTATTTTATTCCATCTTTTTGCCGACAGCGGAATGGTCGCGGCCGGTAAAATAATTATACCAGGCTGAGGTATGATATAGGTCCCAGTTAACCGGCGGTACATAAAGATTTTCCAGTTGGCTCTCTTCATGGTAAGCCTTGAGCATGGCATAGGCTTTTACCCAAATACATTTTTTCTGCTGGGGATATACCTCGCACCAGCCGTTCATACTGCCGCCGCAAGCTCCATTGCGTTGGTTTTTCGGGCATTGCGCCATGGGGCACAGATAAGCGATATCCAGCAAGGCGCAATCACCGCAATCCTGGCAGCCGTTGCCTATCACTTTCAGCAAGTGCTCAAGCCGGTATTTTTCGGGGTTTTTATTCCCTTTATAGTATTTTGCCATGAGGGGGAACAGATGACCGCCAGGCTGGAAAAAAACCTGATGGAACCAGCGCATCAAGCGGTGATTGGCGCTAACCGGATACTCGGGCACTAAACCGGTCCGGTTGACCGGAGTCTTGGTATTAAGTCCGTTGGCATGATCTGGTTCATAATAATAAAAGCCGCCGGTTTGAGGGTAATCGAACTCAGGTATCAGCTTCATCCAGTCAGAGCTGAGTTCTTCCCCTTTTTCGGTGATGTATGCAACCTGTTCATATTTGAGATTATGCCCCCCCAGGTGCACCCCGTCAAAGCCCATGCCTTTCATAAAGGCGTACATTTTGGCGGCCCGCAGCAGGCGAGCCCCGCTGCCTTTGTCCTCATCATTTCGTTCTTGGTCTATTTGTTCTAAAAGCCGGTCGGTAACCACGCTGCCCGGCAGCTGGTTGGCGTTCATCATTTTAGCAGCGCCGAAAGGCAGGACATAGATGTTGCCTATCACTGGCAGTTCGGGGCGATAAAGCTTTACAAACTGCAAGGCCTCATGAAATTTGCGGGCGTCGAAACCCAGCTGGGTAATGACAAAACGGGCGCCATGATCGATCTTTTTCTTAAGTTTATAATACTGTGCCATCAGTTCGGCTTCACTGGCCTTAAACGGTGAAACCACGCAGCCGGCGAAGAAGCGGGTGGGCTGGCAGGGGTTAGCCCCCGCAGAGGGTTCGCTGGCGCCGTTATTCAAACTGTTTATTAAATCCAGCAGCTGCACCGGGTCCAGGTCGAAAACCGGTTTGGGCCGGCCTTTAAATCCACTGCTGGGGTAGTCGCCGCTCATGACCAAGAGGTTTTCCACACCGGCCCGCTCCAGGGCGTACAACTCGGACTCGATTTGATTGCGGTTTTTGTCTTTACAGGTAAAATGGATAAGCGCCTCTATGCCCAGCTTTTGAATCTCTATCCCCAGGCAACTAGCTGACAAGGCGGGCCGCCCCCCAGGATTATCGGTGATGGTCACGGCGTGAATCCTGCCGTCAGCAGCGGCTAGTCTAGCCGCTTTTACCGCATCTTGCTGGGATTTTTCATGTGCTCCCCGGCCTGGCACCAATTCCCAGGTTACACAGAAGCTGTTTTTATTTAATAACGATTCTGCAAAGCGGCTGTTCATCTGCTTCACTTCCCTTTAACAACTGCACTGGAGGCATAAATCCAAAGATACATGTCATTACCACCAGGCCCAAGAGCCAACGATTGTCCACAGGTCAGGATATATTGAATTATAACATAATTCAGTTATCATCATTATGAATCGCGACCAGCCCTGTAGATGGGTTCATAGTTGGTCAGCAAGGAATAAATGCTTATCAATATAAAAATGCAGTAAGGTATAATATACGGGTAGTCGAGATTTAAGGCCAGTGCAGGTCATGGGATTTTGTAAGAAAGGTATTCATCGCCATGAGACAGTCAATCGAGCAACCCTACATTTTTGATGGAGCCATGGGAACTTATTATGCCAGCCGGGCGGTGAATCCGGTAAGCCCGTGTGAACTGGCCAATCTGTACGACCCGGCCACTATCGTAAGCATCCATCGTGAATATATCTCGGCCGGTTGTCAGGCCATCAAGACCAATACCTTTGGGGCTAACCGGATCAGCCTGAATCGTGATTTTGAAACTGTCAGGGAAGTCATCTGCCGGGGTTACCGTCTGGCCGAAGAGGCGGTACGCGGTACTCAGGTGCAGGTGTTCGCCGACATTGGTCCCATACCCGGGGATGATACCGCCGACATTGGGGAGCAGTATCAGGAAATTGTGAATGTATTCCTGGACCTGGGAGCGTCACACTTCATATTTGAAACCTTTAGCAGTGCCGACGATCTGCTGGAAGTGTCTCAATATATCAAAGACCACAACCCCCAGGCTTATATACTGGCAGAATTCGCAGTATCACCGGAAGGTTTGACCCGAATGGGCATATCCGGTCATCAACTGCTGGAAAAAGTATGGCAATGGCCCAGCATCGATGCCTGTGGTTTTAACTGCTATTCCGGACCTTCACATTTATTGGAATACATCAAAACTTTCGACATCCGGGACAAAATCATCTCGGTTATGCCCAATTCGGGCTATCCCACCACGGTAAACAACCGCATCTACTTCAATAACAGCAAGGAATATTTCGCTGGCAAAATGCTGGAGCTGGCCAGACAAGGGGTCGCCATCCTGGGAGGTTGCTGCGGCACCACCCCTGCCTATATCCGTGAAACGGTGGCCCGTCTTAAAGGCCTGACGGTGGGAGAAATCGTGCAGAAGACCGCTCAGCCGCAAGCGTTCCGGGTCAAAGTCCCCTTAGAGAATCCGCTGACGGATAAAATCAAACAGGGAAAAAAGGTGCTTGCTGTAGAGCTGGACCCGCCTATCGATACGGACATCGATTTCTTTATGGAAGGAGCGCAGCTTCTCAAACAAGCCGGGGTGGACGCCATTACCATTGCCGACTGCCCGCTGGCCAGGGCCAGGGTGGACAGCAGCCTGATGGCCTGCAAATTGAAAAGAGAACTGGATATTACCCCGATTCCTCATATGACCTGCCGGGACCGCAATATCAACGCCACCAAAGCCCTCTTGCTGGGACTTAGCATCGAGGGCGTCAACAATGTTTTGGTGGTCACCGGCGACCCGGTTCCCACCGCCCAGCGCGACGAAATCAAGGGGATATTCAGCTTCAATTCAGCCGTACTGGCAGGCTATATCCGAAATCTGAACGAAACCGTGTTTTCGTCCCCTTTTAACATTTGCGCGGCTTTAAATGTAAATGCCAGAAATTTTGGCAGCCAGCTGCAGCGGGCGCAAAAGAAAATCGCTCAGGGCGTGACCATGTTCCTGACCCAGCCGGTGCTGAGCCGGCAGGCGGTTGAGAATATCAAAAAAGCCCGTCAGGAGTTAAATGCCAGCATCCTGGGAGGCATTCTGCCTATCATGAGCCACCGCAATGCCTGCTTTATGAACAATGAGGTGGCGGGCATATATGTTGCGGAGGAAATCGTGGAACAATACCGGGATATTCCCAGAGAAGAAGCCCACCGGCTAGCGGTGGAGGTATCCATAGATATGGCTAGCCAGATATATGATTATGTAGACGGATATTATCTGATAACGCCTTTTAAGCGCGTCGATATCATTACTGCCATAATCGCCGGGATACGCAATTTGACTGTCTAATGGAGCTACTCCCGGGCTAGTTGTGGACAGCTCAGGATGATAAAGGGACGGTTTCCCAACCGTCCCATGTAAATCGCTTCCTAATGCCACCGGCTTTACATATTCTTTATCAATTCATCCGCAAACTGTGAGCATTTAACCTCGGTGGCCCCTTCCATCAGTCGGGCGAAGTCGTAAGTCACCACTTTGCCGGCGATGGTCTTTTCCACCGCCGCTATGATCAGATCAGCGGCCTCATTCCATTGCAAATGGCGCAGCATCATCTCCCCGGACAGTATCACCGAGGAAGGATTGACTTTATCCAGACCGGCGTACTTGGGTGCGGTTCCGTGGGTGGCCTCAAAAATGGCATGCCCGGTCACATAGTTGATGTTAGCCCCGGGGGCGATGCCGATGCCGCCTACCTGTGCCGCCAGGGCGTCTGAAATATAATCGCCGTTGAGGTTTAAGGTGGCCACCACATCGAATTCACGCGGCCGGGTCAATATCTGCTGCAGGAAGATATCCGCAATAGCATCCTTGATGATTATTTTGCCGGCCTTTTCCGCTTCGGCCTGGGCCGCATCAGCGGCGTCGCCGCCCAGTTCATCCTTGATGCGGTCATACTCCGCCCAGGTGAACACCCTGGAGCCAAACTCGCTTTCAGCCAGCTCATAACCCCAGTTTTTAAACGCGCCTTCGGTATATTTCATGATGTTGCCTTTATGGACCAGGGTTACACTTTTGCGCCCGTTTTCCAGGGCATATTGGATGGCAGCCCGTACCAGGCGCTGGCTGCCTTGTTCGGAAACCGGTTTGATTCCCATGCCTGAGCTTTCCGGGAAGCGTATCTTGGTAACACCCAGTTCCCGTTGCAGGAAGTCGATCAATTTCCTGGCTTCAGCCGAGTCGTGGGAATACTCGATACCGGCATAGATGTCCTCGGTGTTCTCCCGGAAGATGACCATGTCGGTATCCTCCGGCTTCTTGACCGGTGACGGCACCCCCGGGAAATAACGCACCGGGCGCAGGCACACATATAGGTCCAGCTCCTGACGCAAGGCTACATTCAGGGAGCGTATGCCTCCTCCAATCGGAGTGGTAAGCGGTCCTTTGATGGCAATGATATATTCGCGGATAACATCCAGGGTCTCCGGCGGCAGCCATTCGCCGGTGAGATTAAAGGCCTTCTCTCCCGCCAAAACCTCATTCCAGACAACACTACGGCGGCCCTGATAGGCCTTATCTACCGCCGCATCCAGGACTCGTGAAGCCGCCGCCCATATATCGGGGCCGGTTCCATCCCCTATGATAAAAGGAATTATGGGATGGTCAGGCACATGTAAGACACCATCCTTAACCGTGATCTTTTCGCCCGGGGTGAGAGTCATATACAAATAACCTCCTCATAAATTCGCCTGTCATAAATAGGATTGGACTAGATACCCGGAGAGGCTCCCTAGTCGAAATTGAAAGTGCCGTATTTCTTGAAATGCTCGACCAAACCGCCGTCGGAGAGGATCTTGAGCATAACCGCCGGCAATGGGGTGGTGGGTATATCAATGTTCTTGGTGAGATTGTGCACCACACCGGCTTGCAGATCTATATCTAATTCATCACCGGCATCGATCAAGTCAGTGTTGCATTCTACCAGAGGCAGGCCGGTATTGATGCAATTACGATAGAATATGCGGGCAAAGGACTTGGCCAGAACCACACTGATGTCAGCATTGATAATCGCCAAAGGGGCTTGTTCCCGGGATGATCCGCAACCGAAGTTCCGCCCCGCCACGATAAAGTCGCCTTTGCTCACCTTGTTGTAGAAATCGGGGTCCAGGTCCTCCATAACATGTTTGGCCAATTCTTTCATATCGAGGGTTTTAAATTTATGTCTTCCCGAAATGATGTAATCGGTGTTAACATCATCCCCAAATTTATGGCTTTTACCGCGTAAACTCAACTGCTCGGCCTCCTCACCTTATTTAATATAGTCCCGGGGGTCAGTAATGACACCGGTCAACACCGAAGCTGCTACTGTGGCCGGGGATGCCAGATATATAAATGCCTTGTTGTTCCCCATGCGTCCTTTGAAATTGCGGTTGGCAGTTGAGATCACATTTTCGCCGTCAGACGGCACACCATTGTGGGTGCCAACGCAAGGACCGCAACCCGGTGTTACCACGGCTGCGCCGGATTCCACGAAAGTCTCCAGAAGCCCCTCGCGAATAGCCTGCAGCATCACCTGCCGTGAAGAAGGGGCTACGATGAGGCGAACCCCGGGGCGAATCCGCCGCCCTTTCAGTATGGCTGCGGCAATGCGCAGATCCTCAATGCGCCCGTTGGTGCAAGTGCCGATAACCCCTTGCTGAATGGGTGTTCCCGCTACTTCAGTGATCGGGGAGACATTGTCGACGGTATGCGGTTTGGCAACCTGGGGCTCCAGATTGGAAACATCGTATTCCTTGACCTGGGCGTAAACTGCGTCGGGATCGGCCTTCACCGGAGCGAAGGGGCGTTTGCCATGTTCTTCGACCCAGGCCCGGGTTTTGTCATCAGCTTCCATCAGGCCCACCTTGGCGCCCATTTCAATGGCCATATTGCTGATGGTGAAACGGGCTTCGACGGATAGGGCGTCAATGGCCGGGCCGACATATTCGGCAGCCATATAGGTAGCGCCATCTGCAGTCACATCTCCAATCAGATGGAGTATCAAGTCTTTAGAGTAAACCCCGGGAGGCAAAGTACCATTAACCACGAATTTGAAGGTTTCGGGGACCTTAAACCACAACTTCCCGGAAATTAAGCCGGCCGCCAGGTCGGTTGATCCGACTCCGGTGGAAAAGGCGTTGATAGCCCCGTAAGTGCAGGTATGTGAATCAGCTCCAATAACCAGGTCGCCTGAAACCACATGGCCCTGCTCCGGCACCAGCTGATGGCATACGCCTTCTCCGATGTCATAAAGGAAAATACCCTGCTGATCGGCGAACCGGCGCATCTGATCATGCAGTTCCGACACCCCCTGTAAAGGGCTGGGAGCACTGTGGTCAATGACCATAGCGATCTTTGCCGGGTCAAACACCTTTTTGGCTTCCATTTCCTGAAAGGCCTGAATGGCCAGCGGTGAAGTGCCATCCTGCCCCATTATGAAGTCCAGGTCAGCCACCACGATATCATTGGCTCTGGCATCCTGGCCGCTCTTTAACGACAGAATCTTCTCAGCTATTGTCTTGCCCAAAGCGGTCCCCTCTTCCTTTGATATAGTCTTCATAGATGTACATCAATTCTTTGTCAAACAATGATCTCTTGAGATCGATGGCCATCTGGCGCACCTTTCCCAATAATTCCTCGGCTTCTTTTTTGGAAAGTTCAATGCCATATTCTTTCGTAAATTTGGAGGCCACCGCGGCTGATCCGGAATGCTTGCCGATGACGATCTGCCGCTCTAAACCGACCTCTTCCGGTGAAAACACCTCGTAGGTAAGGGGATTCTTGAGAACCCCGTCACCGTGAATTCCGGATTCATGGAAAAATATGTTGCGCCCTACTATGGGTTTATTGACCGGCAATATCCTTCCTGAAGCCCGGGCTACATATTCCGCCACTTCCCTGAAGATGGTGGTGTTGTAAGGCAATTTCATGCCTATGAGGTACTTTAAAACCATAATCATTTCCTGCAGGCAGGTGTTGCCCGCCCGTTCTCCCAAACCATTTATGGTAACCCCCACATACTTAGCCCCGGCATAGACACCCGACAGGGCATTGGCAGTCGCCATACCGAAATCATTATGAGTGTGCATTTCCACATCGATGCCTACCGCATCGATCAGGGTCTTAATATAGCGATAGGTGGTCAGCGGGGTCAGTATACCCACGGTGTCGCAGAACCTTAAGCGGTCAGCCCCGGCATGTTTGGCCACCAGGGCAAATTCGGTCAAGAATTCCGGATTGGACCTGGAGGCATCTTCAGCATTAACCGAGACGTACATGCCTTGGTCTTTAGCAAATTCGCAGGCCTGCTGCATGCGGTTTAACACATCCTGCCGGGTAGTCTGCAGTTTGTGTTCGATATGGATGTCGGATGTAGAAATAGATATAGCTACAGCGTCAACGCCGCAGCAGATGGATTCCTTGATGTCGGAGATCACCGCCCGATTCCAGGCCATAACGCTGGCTTTGAGCCCCAGGCTGACAATCTGTTTGATGCACTCCTTTTCGAAACCGCCCATAACCGGTATACCGGCTTCAATTTGATCAATCCCAACACTGTCAAGAAACTTGGCAATTCTTACCTTCTCCGCGTTGGCAAAGACTACCCCTGCGGTTTGCTCCCCATCGCGCAGGGTAGTATCTACGATGCTGATTTTAGCGTTTTCATCCATAAACCATTCTCGGCCTCTGTCTATATCCATATAAGATTCACTCCTCTCTTACCCTTTCAGGGTCAGGTTTCCCCATCACTTGAATATTGGTCTATCTATTACACTATTGGGCCGACAAACACTTATCAATTAATTGATTCACCAGGGTGGGATTGGCCTGGCCTTTGGTGGCCTTCATAACCTGCCCTACTAAAAACCCGGCCGCTTTTTGCTTGCCGCCCAGGTAGTCTTCAACCACTTTGGGATTGGCCTTTAAAACCTCTTCTATCATAGCAATCAAGGTATCTTGATCCGATATCTGAGCCAGGCCTTTTTCCTTGACAATTCCCTGCGGTTCATTTCCGCTGGCAAACATTTCAGCAAATATGTCTTTGGCCATTTTACCGCTAATAGTACCTTCATCAACCATTTTCAACAGGGCTGCCAAATGACCGGGCTGAACCAGGCAAGCTGAAATCTCCATATTGCTCTGGTTAAGATATTTGTTTAACTCGCCCATCATCCAGTTGGCTACGGCTTTGGGCTGGGAAAAATCAACTACGCACTGGTCAAAGTAAGCCAGGTATTCCGGAGTTGAGGTTAAAATGGCCACGTCATAAGGCGGCAGCCCATATTCATCCATCAATCTCTGCTGGGCCTGATGAGGCAGTTCCGGCATCTCCCGGGCAATACTCTCCACCCATTCTGGGCTGATCATCAGAGGCGGCAGGTCCGGCTCCGGGAAATATCGATAGTCATGGGCCTCTTCCTTGCTGCGCATGGAGCGCGTGACCTGTTTCTCCTCATCCCAGGTGCGGGTTTCCTGCACGATGAGCTCACCGTCATCCAGGGCATCCATCTGCCTCCGGGCTTCATATTCTATAGCCTTTTCCAGAGCCCGAAAAGAGTTGAGATTCTTAATTTCGGTTCTGGTCCCCAGTTTCGCCTCGCCCCAGGGCCTTACCGAGACATTGGCGTCGCAGCGCAGAGACCCTTCCTGCATCTTGCAATCGGATACCCCCGCAAACAGCATGGTGGAGCGCAGCTTTTCCAAATATTCCCGGGCTTCTGCGGCGCTTCTCATATCAGGCTGGGATACTATCTCCAACAATGGGACCCCGGAGCGGTTCAAGTCCACCAGTGAGAAGGCGGTCTGAGTGATGCTGCCCTGATGCACTAATTTGCCGGCATCCTCTTCCATGTGCGCCCGGACAATACCGATCCGCTTGGTCCGGCCCTCAACATAAATGTCCAGATAACCGTTGAGGCAAATGGGCAGATCAAATTGCGAGATTTGATAAGCCTTGGGCAGATCCGGATAGAAGTAATTCTTGCGGTCAAACTTGCTATAGGGAGAAATTTCACAATTCAAGGCCAAGCCGGCCCGAATGGCGTAGTCCACTACTTGCTGGTTCAATACCGGAAGCATGCCGGGAAAGCCTGAGCAAACCGGGCATACATTGGTGTTCGGCTCGGCTCCGAAGCTGTTCGAGCAAGCGCAGAATATCTTGGTTTTGGTTTTCAGTTCCACATGAACTTCCAAACCTATAACAATCTCGTAATCGTACTTTTCCACTATTTCACCCCCAAACCGGGTCTGGCCAAATGGAAGCTGGTAGCCTGTTCAAACGCATACGCCGCCTTAATGATAGTTCCTTCATCAAAGGGCTTGCCGATCAACTGCATGCCTACCGGCATCCCCCCGGCGAAGCCGCAGGGAATTGACATTCCCGGTAAACCGGCCATATTAATGGGAACGGTCAGAATATCATTCATATATAGCGTCAATGGGTCTCCGGTCTGTTCTCCCAGTTTAAAAGCCACGGTAGGAGCGGTTGGAGCCGCTATTACATCGAAATCCTCAAACACTCTGTCGAAGTCATTCTTCAAAAGGCGGCGAACCTTTAAAGCTTTAAGGTAGTAGGCATCGTAATAACCCGAACTCAGCGCATAGGTCCCCAACATGATGCGGCGTTTGACATCGGACCCGAATCCCAGAGCCCGGCTTTGGGAGAACATGTCCACCACATTCTCCGCTGAGAAATCCCGCAGCCCATACCTGACCCCGTCATACCTGGCCAAATTGGCGCTGGCCTCAGCGGTGGCCACCAGATAATAGGCCGGCAAGGCATATTCGCTGTGGGGCAAGGAGACTTCGTCTATGACCGCCCCCAGGGAATCATAGGTTTTTAAGGCCTGCACTACGGCCGACTTCACCTCATCATTGACCCCTTGCTGGAAATATTCGCGGGGATAGGCGATCTTCAGGCCCTTGATATCATTTTGCAAACTCTCCGCGTAATCAGGAACCGCTATATCGATACTGGTCGAATCCAGGGGGTCATGTCCGGCAATGGTTTGCAGCACCAGGGCACAGTCGGCTACATCGCGGGTAAAAACCCCCACCTGATCAAGTGATGAAGCATAGGCGATTACCCCCCAGCGGGAAACCCGGCCATAGGTCGGTTTCAACCCGACCACCCCACAGTAGGATGCGGGTTGGCGGATAGAGCCTCCGGTGTCGGTCCCCAGGCTGAAGGGGATTTCACCCGCCGCTACTGCGGCAGCAGATCCCCCTGACGACCCCCCCGGCACCCTGCTGTGGTCCCAGGGGTTGTGGGTGGGGAAAAAGGCTGATTGTTCTGTGGAAGAGCCCATGGCAAACTCGTCCATATTCAGCTTACCCACCATAATGCCGCCGGCTTCAATCAGGCGTCCAGCCACGGTTGCATCGTAATTGGGCACAAAATTTTCCAAAATCCTGGAAGCGCAGGTGGTTAATACCCCGCGGGTGCAGAATATATCTTTTAAGCCATAGGGAATCCCTGACAGGCCCCGGTAATTACCCTGTTTGTCGACAAGACGGGCGCTGTTCCGGGCATTATCCTCCAGAAGAGTAATAAATGCCCGCACATCAGGTTCGACTTCCTTAATTCGCCCCAGACAGGAGTCCAAAATCTCTTCGGAAGTGATTTCTTTTTTTTCCAGGCGGGTTTTCAATTGATGAATTGTTAAATCACAAAGCTGCACCTTATCACCCCTTTAAATAATCTTGGGCACTTTATATTGCCCATCTTCTGCCATAGGGGCGTTGGCCAGCATCTCTTCCCGGTCGGGACTGCTTTTGACCGCATCCTCGCGAAATACGTTGGATACCGGCAGGATATGGTCCAATGGTTCTATATTCTCAGTATCGAGCTTCTTGAGGCGATCAGCATACTCCAGGATTGCTCCCAGCTGCTCGGCAAGTTGTTCCTTTTCCATCTGGCTCAAGCTGAGACGCGCCAGTAATGCCACATGTTCAACCTCTGCAATAGTTAGAGCCATTCTGTTTTCCTCGCTTACAGGTCAAATTTTTTTCATCATATTATATCATTATATCAATTTCAGGTCACTAAACACCAATACAACATGCCTACCCTTATTTTCCAGCCATCCCCATGAGCCCAACCATAATCGGCGCCAGCAGCAGCGCAGGCAAGAGGTTGGCGATGCGAATCCTGGTAACGCCGATGATATTAAGTCCCAAGGCAGTTATGATCAGTCCCCCCAGGGAGGTGATGGTGTTCATCATCAAAGGCGTCAGAACGGGCTGAAGCCATACCGCGCCAATACTGATAGTGCCTTGATATATCAGAACGGGCAGGAATGAAAATACCACCCCGGCCCCGTAGTTGGCGCTGAAAACCAGTGCAAAAATGCCGTCCAGTAACGCCTTTACGCTCAACACATCGTAATTGCCGGTCAACCCGTCTTCAAGCGCTCCCACTATCCCCATAGCCCCCACGCAAAAGAGCAGACTGGCGGCAATAAAACCCTCTACAAATCGATTGCCTTCGGCCCGGAAGACTTGCTGCACCTTATCGCCCCATATTTGCAGGCGTTGTTCCCATTGCTGCCATTCGCCTATCACCGCACCGAGAGCCAAACTGCTGCCCAGGACAGCCCAATGATCGGCCTTGAGGGCATATTGCAGGCCGATCGCTACTACCACCATCCCCAGCCCATCCTGAATGGTTCGATTGAAATTCTCCGGGATACCCTTGCGGAACAATAATCCCAAAAGCCCGCCTAAAACGATAGCCAAAGCATTAATCAAGGTTCCCAGCATCTGTTATAACCCCCACGAATAAATATATATTCCGCTGCCGGTTGCTTACACCCAGCCCTAAAAATGGAGCTTTGACCTGAAAGATGGCCAAAAAAAACTCCCCCGTTGAGGGAGAGCGGTCGTGGTCTTCCTCAAGACTCAAAAAATATGGCATATGTACCCTGACCTACATGGGCGCCGATGACCGGGCCTATTTCTCCGACTATCAGCTCACGCGGCTTGAACCGGGTCAGAATATTCCGCTGCAAATATTCAGCGCTTTCCGGGCTGTTGGCATGACTCAATCCCACCGTTTGTTGAGATAGATCAGCGCCCTGATTCTCCATGATATCCAGTAATTTGCGCATAGCCGATTTATGCCCCCGGGCTTTATTCAAAGGCATGATGTAGCCATCCCGGTCAAAATGTAAAATCGGTTTGATATCGAGAATATTGGCCAGAGTCCCTTTACTGCGGGATATGCGGCCGCCCTTTATAAGGTATTCCATATTCCCCACCGTGAAGAGGCACTGCAGGTGCTGCCGCATCTCCTCCAAGCGCTCCAGTATGGTCTGCAGGTCATGGCCGATTTGGGCCATGCGGGCGGCCTCCAAAACCATCAAACCGCATCCCACTGAGGCTTTGCGCGAGTCGAAGACAGTCAGATTCGGGTTGTCAAGCATTTTCTGAGCTACTTGAGCCCCCTGAAAGGTACCGGATATGCCAGATGAAAAATGAATCGCCAGAACTTGAGATCCATCACTTAATGCCTCTGTATAGACGCGGGTCAATTCTTCCAGGGCAGGCTGGGTTGTGGACGGCAAGATCGGAGACGCCTCCATGAGCCGGTAAAAATCATTGTTGCTGATCTCTCCAGGCTGATAGACCCTTTCGCCAAATCGCACCAGGAGCTGTACTATGCCGATATTAAAATCTTTTATGATCTCTGCAGGGAGATCACAGCAGCTGTCAGCCACAATTCGTATGCCCATATGTTAAACCTCATTGATCTTCATAAACCACGAGATTATTATACATTATATGTATGGGTTGAGCACAGATACTATTTTTTCGCTAATAACTGTTGGTGCTCTTCCATTAAACCCGCAAACGCAGTTTCATCAAGCAAAGTGATTCCTAACTGCTGTGCTTTATCGTATTTGCTGCCGGGGTCCTCTCCCACCACAACATAGTCAGTTTTCTTACTCACGCTGGAAGAAACTCTTCCCCCTAGTTCCTCGATGATTTGCGTAGCCTGGCTGCGAGTGAACGAAACCAGTGAGCCGGTCAGCACAAAACTCTTTCCCAGCAATGGCAGAGGCCCCTGAAGCGGTTTATCCTCGATGATATTTAAGCCGGCGGATTTGAGTTTTTCTACGGTTTGACAGTTGCGCGGCTCGGCAAAAAAACCGGTAACGCTCTCCGCGATCTTCGCTCCAATTTCCGGGATTTGTATTAACTCGGCTTCACTCAAATGATAATACTGGTCCAAATTGCCGTAATGCCTGGTAAGGATTTTGGCGCTCTTGGGGCCGATATGACGAATGCCAAGCGCCGTCAGCAAACGGAACAAGGGCTGCTTTTTGCTCCTTTCAATAGCCTCTATGAGTTTGGCGGCCGATTTGGCCCCCATTCTTTCCAAATCTGCCAGTTGTTCCCCGGTAAGGCTGTAGATATCCTCCACCCGCCGTACCATACCGCGCTCCACCAGCTGTTCAATCACTGCCGGACCCATGCCCTCTATGTCCATAGCATCCCGGGAGGCGAAGAAAATCAGGCTCTCTTTCAAGCGGGCCGGGCAGTTTATATTTTCACAGCGGTAGGCCACTTCTCCTGAAGGCCGCACCACCTGGCTTTCACAGGCCGGGCATTTCAGCGGGGGCGTGACCTTGACTTCGTCCCCTTTTCTCTTTTCGGGAAAGGACTTGATGATTTCGGGAATGATGTCTCCCGCTTTATGAACCAGTACTATATCGCCCTTGCGGATGTCCTTTTCCTCAACCAGGTCAAAATTATGCATGCTGGCCCGGCTTACGGTAGTGCCGGCCAGAGAGACCGCTTCCAAAATGGCCGTGGGGGCTATCACCCCGGTTCGGCCTACATTAACCACTATATCCAGAACCCTGGTCTCTTTCTCCTCGGGGGGAAACTTGTAAGCAATGGCCCAGCGGGGGCTCTTGGCGGTCTGCCCTAATTCTTCCCGCGCAGGCAGGGAATTGAGTTTCACCACTATGCCGTCTATTTCGTAGGGGAGTTCATGGCGCTTTTCGCCGAGTTCTTCGCAATACCTGAAAACCTCACGGATATCGTGGCAAAGGTAATATTCCGGATTAACCGGCAGGCCTTGCTCCTGTATAAAAGCCAGCATATCCTGTTGAGTGCTTAAGGCCGCCCCTTCAGCATAAACCACATCGTAAAAGAACGCCGACAGGGAACGGGAAGCGGTGATCTGCGGGTTCAACTGCCGGAGCGAACCGGCCGCGGCGTTGCGGGGATTGGCGAAGATCCGCTCCCCTATTTCCTCTTTTTCAGCGTTTAACCTGGCGAATTCCCGTTTGGGCATATATACCTCCCCGCGCACCTCCAGGCGGGGCACAGCAGTCTTCAACTTGAGGGGGATGGTCTTAATGGCACGGACATTGGCGCTGACATCCTCTCCCACCAGACCGTTTCCCCGCGTGGCTGCATGCAGGAAAACCCCATTTTCATAAACCACCACCACAGACACCCCGTCGATTTTGAGTTCAGTCATGAAATCGGCCTGGTTAACCAGCCTGAGGACACGTTGATTAAATTGGGCCAAATCCGAAAAGGAAAAAGCATTATCCAGGCTTAGGAGCGGATAGCGATGGGTTATGGTGTTGAATTTATCTAAGACCTCTCCGCCAACCCGCTGGGTGGGGGAGTCCGGGGTTATCAATTGCGGATACTGCGATTCCAAAGCGATAAGTTCTGCCATCAAAGCATCAAACTCGGCGTCACTGATTAAGGGATTGTCGAGCACATAATAATGGTGCTCGTGTTTTCTTATCTCATTGCACAAATCCTTAATACGTGATTTTGGATCGTTCAATATCAAGGCCCCCTAGTATCATCCGATTTTCTCCAGCGGAGCCAGGTCCAGGCGCAGCATGCGCACTCCGGCCCTTTCAAAATCCACCACTGCGATCTGGCCTTCGTCAATAAGAGCAGTGATAATACCCATGCCGAATTTGCGGTGTATAACGGTGTCCCCTGCACCCAATTGTACGGTGATCACTTCTTTATGATGCGGTGATATCATCAATTCCTGCGGTATTTCTTTCAAAAAGCGTGAGGGCGGATTGCTGCGTTCATAGCCGTAGAGCAGCCTGCTCACTGCGTTGGTCAGATACAGTCTTTCCATGGCCCTGGTTATGCCCACATAGCACAGTCTTCGTTCCTCCTGAATGTCCTGGGGGGTCTCGCTGCGGTAAGAAGGAAATACCCCTTCTTCCATGCCCGTCATGAAGACCACCGGAAATTCCAGGCCTTTGGCGCCGTGGAAAGTCATCATGAAAACGGTGTCGGAACGGTTGATTTCGTCAGTATCCTGCACCAGGGCCAGCTGGGCCAGGAACTCCTCCAGGCTTTCGCCTCCCTGGGCCTCAAATTCCACCGCCAGCGAGCGCAGTTCCTGCAGGTTCTCGATGCGGGTTTCAGCGTCCGGAGCATGGCTGTTTTTGAGTTCGTCCAGGTATCCGCTCAGTTCCAGGACCTGGTCGATGATCTCCCTGACCGATACGAATTCATGGGCCAAAGCGGTAAAATACCTCATCATACCATAAAATTCGGTCAGCTTTTCTGCGACCTTGCCGCTGATACCCGGAATAGAACTTACTTTATCCAGCACTTCCATCAAAGAAAGCCCGCTTTCAGCGGCTATGACATGTATCTTTTCCAGGGTCTTTTCTCCAATGCCCCGGCGGGGCACATTGATAATCCGCTCCAGGCTTAAGCGGTCATCATAATTGCAGGCCAGTTTGAGGTAAGCGATGATATCCTTAATCTCTTTGCGCTCGTAGAAACGGCGGGCGCCTACAATCTGATAGGGTATATATTTTTTTAACAAGGCCTCTTCCAGAACCCGGGACTGGGCATGAGTGCGGTAAAAAATCGCGCATTCGCTATAATGCCGCCCTTCGCGGTCCACTAAATCCGAAATAGAATCCGCCACGAAACGGGCTTCCTGAAAACTGTCCCCGGCGCAGAAATAGACCAACTTGCCTCCGCCCTGGTTTTCCGTGAAAAGCTGCTTTTCTTCGCGCTCCTCATTATTTACTATAACAGCATTGGCGGCCTCCAGGATACACTGGCTGGAGCGATAATTCTGCTCCAGTTTTATCACCCGGGCCTCAGGGTAATCGTTCAAGAAGCGCTTGATATTGAAAGGTTCCGCACCCCGCCAGCTATAAATGGATTGATCGGGATCGCCCACCACAAACAGGTTGTGGTGTTTTTGCGCCAAAAGCTTGGCCCATTTATACTGGGCAAAATTGGTGTCCTGATACTCGTCGATCATGATGTGTTTAAACCACTCCTGGTATTTATCCAGAACCTCGGGGTATTCCGTAAAAAGCCGCACGCACAAAACGATCAGATCCTCAAAATCCAAGGCATTGAGCTCTTTTAAGCGGCTCTGGTAAAGGCGGTGGACCCTGAGGTATTTTTCCCGCACCGATTGCGGGGCATGCAGTTTCATAAAAAATGCTTCCGGTTCGCCCAGACTGTTTTTGACCTTCTTGATCTGGTAGAGGATATTCTCGGGCTTATTCTCATAATCGTTTTCTTCTTTTAAGATGTTCTTGATAACAGTCTTGGAGTCGCCTTCATCCATGATAGAGAAATTGGGCTCGTAACCGAGGCGTTTAATATCCATGCGCAAAATGCGGTAACAGGCGGCGTGGAAGGTTTGAATCCATTGGCCGCTAAAATCGGGAAACAGGCGGGCGACCCTGGAACGCATCTCCTGGGCGGCTTTGTTGGTAAAAGTAATGGCCATGATGGACTGCGGCGATGCGCCCCGGTCGATGAGGTTGGCGATCCGGCGGGTCAACACCCTGGTTTTCCCGCTCCCGGCACCGGCCAAAACCATGCATGGCCCTTCTAAATGCAAGACTGCCTCCTGTTGCTGTTTATTCAATTCAGAAATAATCTCCTGGCTCACGGAAAAGCTCCTCTTTTGGCAAAATCCCTTTGGTCAGCGGCCGGTTTAACGGAGTTTTATAAACCGTATTTAACAAATATAACCCTTTTATAATAACACAAGTGAGTCTTTTTATCATGACCCTTCCAGGTCGGGGCTTTCCAGGTTATTGATATAAAACCTTGAAGTACGGCCCGGATATTATTACAATCCTTATAACAACAGTCGATTATCAGTGGGAGGAGAGGTTGGATTTGAAGCCGGGCTTCCGAATTATAGCAACAGCAGCGGTCTTGGCTTGCATCATAGCCGGTTGGGGCCTTTTTTCAAAACAGGATTTTGCTCCAATTACGATACCAATTCCGGTTGAAAAGGGTTTGCCGCCTTCTCCGGTGGAAAGCATCCCGGCAGACCAGTTAAAGACCCCGGACCTCATCCTCCTGGGGGCCAGGGCTGAAGCCGTTAACGGCACGCGTTATGACGCCTCTTATCAGGTGATGAGCTACCCCGGCGGGGACGTCGCCCCTGATAGGGGGGCATGCACCGATGTGGTGATACGCGCCTTTCGCAGGGCCGGTATTGACCTGCAGGCCTTGATTCACCAGGATATGCGGGACCGCTTTTCCGAATACCCGCAGCTATGGGGTTTGAAGGGTCCGGATGCCAATATTGACCACCGCCGCGTCCCCAATCAGATGGCTTATTTCAAGCGCCACGGTCAGACCCTGTCTGTGGAGAATCACAGTGATGAGACACTGTGGCAGTGGGGCGATGTGGTCTATTGGCGCTTTTCCAATGGACTCGAACACTGTGGCATTGTCAGCGACCGCCGCAATGAGGAGGGCATACCCCTGGTGATACACAACGCCAGTGTGTGCAGGGAGGAAGACGCTTTGTTGAGATGGGAGATCATCGGACATTACCGCTATCCCAAGTAATCGAGATCTAAAGGAGTGAAACAAATGGAGACCCTGAACCTGCACGGCCTGGGCCTCAACGAAGCGCTGGAAAAGACCCGCAGCAGCCTGCAATGGTGCATGGATCACGGCGTGGATATACTCGACATCAACCATGGCAAAGGCCACCACAGTGAACGCAACTTTTCCGTGATCAAAACCGAGGTCAGGAAACTTCTCAAGTCCTGGCCGGAAATTAAGGCTTCAGGTTATAAGGTGGTCTATGGTGAATCCGATTTGCCGGTTTGCCTTACTTTTGACGCCGGGCACACGCTGGTTTTGCTCAAAGGGCTGGAGCAGCAATATCTGGGCGGGCAGAAAAAACAGGAGAAAAACCGGCAGATCTATTCAGAAGAGGCCCGCCGGGAGCGCAAAGCGGCCAAAACCCAAAAATCCCGAAAGCGTAAAAGCTACTGAGCCCTATCTTGGCGGAATCGCTAATTTTGCCAAAGTTTAAAGTTCACCCCAACCAGTCTCATGAATGAGTGACCCGCCATTGGGTATATAGTGGGGAAAGAAATATTATAATAACCCAATACATTTTTCGACAACAGTCTAAGATCGGTCAGAGGGCTCAACAGAGCATTGAATCAAGGAGTGAAATGTATAGATTCCGGCTATTAATTCCTTTACAATAAATATTGTAGTCCAATTGTCTATTTTATTTGGTTAAGCAACATACTCTGCTTCTTTGCATATCTTTTGCGGGCGATGAGCTACGAATGATATAGAGAGAGGTTTACGCCCGTTTATCTTAACCTGTTTGTCGGAAGTTAGGAGGGTTTATTTTGTTAGCGAAATATAACGCTAAAATATGTGATCTAGATCACAATACACCCCTGGCAGTCATAGATTCATCCGGTACGATAGTGGCCCGTTACGGCAGTGAGAGTGTCGCCCAGGTTTTAACAGTTGGTTCCAACATCACTGAACTGATTCCTGACCTGGTTTTAGAGAACTTATTCGTAGAAGAGAATCCATTCATTGCCTTTGTCGATCTTTCCCAGTATACCCTTGGAAGCGATCTTGCCGGGGGGTTGCTTATTCTGGTAAATGACAGCTATATACACCGGCAATGTACCGCTTATGCGATGGAAAGAGAAATGTTTCACAGCATTTTGGACAGCCGTTATGAGGGCATGATCTATGTCGATGAGAATCGCATCATCAGATATGTGAATCAGGCCTTTGCCGATTACAACCATACCACTGTGGAAAACATGATCGGACACAAAGTCGATGAATTTTTTCATGATGAAGACCTGGACCGGACTTTAAAGACTCGCACCCTACAACCCCTGGCTTATTCCCGTTTTGGCAACCGCAAATATATTACCTCGCGAAGGCCGGTCTACAAAAAAAACAACTTCGCGGGAGTATTTTCCAAGTACTTGAGCATTGACCCCAAAGATGTGGAAAAGAAATATGGCAGTTCATATATTGATATGATTGCCGGTTTGCAGACCAGGGATATCATGTCCAACGTCTCCCAGACCATTATTGAACTTGATTCATATAAAGATGAGTTCAGCCAGATCCATAAAGCCCGCCGGGGAATCAATAACATCATAGGGAAGAGCTCCATCATAAGCGATCTGAAAGAAAAGGTGCTGCTTATAGCGGATTCGCCTTCAACGGTATTATTGACCGGTGAGAGCGGCACCGGCAAAGAATTATTCGCGCAGGCCATACATTTCCATGGCGGCCGCTTTTCCAAGCCCTTTATAAGAGTCAACTGCGCCGCTATTCCCGAAACCCTCCTGGAATCGGAACTGTTCGGCTATGTGGAAGGGGCCTTTACCGGAGCGCGCAAGGGCGGAAAGATGGGCAAATTTGAGTTGGCCAACGGAGGCACCATATTTTTGGACGAAATCGGGGATATGCCAATGGCGATGCAGGCCAAACTATTGCGGGTGTTGCAGGAGAAAGAAATTGAACGTCTCGGTTCAGAACTTACCATTCCCATTGATGTAAGGGTTATTACCGCCACCAACAAAGACCTGTTAGCATTGGTTAATGAAGGCAGTTTCCGGGAAGACCTCTATTACCGGGTCAATGTCATCAATTTCAATATGCCTCCACTCCGGGAGAGAAAAGAGGACATACCCGAAATAGTTGAATATGGCATGAAAGAAATGAATAAAAACCTTAACTTGTCAGTCTTAAGATTCAGCCCTGAGGTCTTGAATGTATTCATGAATTACGACTGGCCCGGGAACATACGTGAATTAAAAAATGTCATAGAATCGGCGATGAACTTCTGCAAAGGCAGCACCGTTGGCGTGGATGCCCTGCCCAATTTCATGCGTTCATTAATAGAAGATCTCGAAATCCCGGAAAACATACATGAGCTTCAGACCAGGATTGACAGTGCTGAAAAAGAGCAACTGCTGGAAGCAATGAAGCTTTGTAATGGCAACCGCAAAAAGATCGCCCATAGATTGAACGTATCCAAGAGTACGCTTTATCGGTTGATGAAAAAACATGCTTTACTGTAATCAACTCAACTGTGAGCTTAACAAAGGCCTACAGGATTTCCGAGGAAAATCATGTCCAATCGGGCAGGGGGCTACCCATTAATTGAGTAGCCGACTCCGGGTAAAAGGGCTACCCAATTGGTGGCCCAGACCCCCAGAGAACCATACGCGCCGTTCGGTATACGGGGCTCCTCCCAAGTTTACACACGAGCAGACTCGTAATAATTGAAAATTAAAATCCGACCTTCTTCAGTCTCCCGGCAGAGATGGCTTAAAACACGTTCTTTTCCATCCATTTGTGAGTTCGTATCATGATCAACAGAAATAAACCGCCGATAACAAATCCGGCCATTACGTCGCTGAAATAGTGGACATTGAGATAGACCCGGCTGCCCCCAATTAAAAATACGATCAATCCTGCCGCAAGCTGTACGCCCCACCTGGAGCGGCCTTTTAGATAAAGTGAAGCAATGTAAGCCACAAACCCGTAAAATACCAGAGAAAGCATGGCATGACCACTGGGGAAGCTAAATCCCCCGGCATAAACCAGATGCTCGCCCAGGGGGCGAAGGCGCCCGAATAGTGCTTTGAGAAAGGCCATGGACAACCAGGCAGCAGTTAATCCCACATCCAGTATCAAGAACAGGTTCCAGCGTTCATTTAAAAATAGCAATAAGGAAATAAGGGCACAGAGTATAATCAGGGCAGTCGAATTCCCCAATCCGGTTATACAGGTAAAAAGCCCTATCAACTCAGGCTGATGATTGGTGATTGCCCATTGTTGTACAGCCTTATCCCAACTGCCTATATTAACAATAATTTGTTCCAACAGATTCATTCTGAAAATTCCCCTTTATATAAGCTGTTGCTTGACTTATATTAAACTAAAGGAATGCTTATTACGCTCCTGATGATTAATAGTCACCGTAAAGAGATAAAACAATGTTTCAAAATGGTCTGGCAGGGCAGATACTATTTTTATTGATCACTGGTTTCAGCCTCTTGATTGTGGTTATTAACCACCTGTTTAACCGCGAGGACGGATCCTTGCGCTGGGCTGGGCCGCTGTTTTTGTCCCCTTTGCTGGTTTTCATATTCCTCTATCTATATCCGCCTTATGCGACCGCAGAAGCCCTGTTTATCAGTGCTCAGACTGTTGTCATTCTGGGTTTCCTGGTAATTTTTTCTGTTCCCTCCAAGGGGTTTCCCGCGCGAACCTTCATACTGGCAGCATACCTGATGCCTTTTATATTGATCGCATTATCCTGGCTCCCGTACTGGAAAACGCTTCTGCCCGGATTAAACCGTTTTTTGCTTTACTTAAACATGGTACTCCTGATCCCGGCCTTATTTCAATCCAGGAAAGGCTGTAAAAACCTTTCCGCCCTAACTCTGGGCCTGCTTTTTTTGCTGGGGGCGCAGCCCATAGCATTGCAGGGGGATTCACTGTCGAACCGGATAATATATGTTGTTCTGCAAGGACTTAGCCTGGGAAGCTTTTTCCTCTATTTTTATCATAATATCAAGAACGATCTCGACAACCGCGTCAAAGAAGCCAATCGCCGCCTGGCAGAATGGGAGAAATCGGTCAAGTACGAGGTTCTGAAACGAACCATAGATTTTGAACACACCCATCAAAGATTGTTGGATATCAATAAGTTAGATAGTCTTACCAAGTGTTACAATAAAAACGCCATCATGGATGAAATCGAAAAGCTGCTGCAGAGCCAGCAAAATTTCACCATACTGATGGTCGATGTCGATTATTTTAAGGAAATCAACGATACCTTGGGGCACCTGGTGGGAGATCAAATCCTGGCGCAAGTGTCTGCGGTAATACACCAGTCTATCCGCGCAGTTGACAGCATAGGGCGCTATGGCGGGGATGAATTTATGGTAACCCTGCCTAGAACCGGTGTCCGCGATGCCATATATGTAGCCGAACGCATCAGACAAAAGACCGCAGCGCTTCCTGATTTGGACATTACCCTGTCAATTGGAGTAGCCTCTTACCCGGAAGACGGCGATTCAGCCGTTAATTTGATCGAATTCGCAGACAGAGGCCTCTATTTATCCAAGCAACGGGGCCGCAATACGGTTTCTTACGCCGCTGAAATTCAATAACAGCCAAAAGAGGCGTTGGTTTCCCTTGCTAAACCAACGCCGTTTCGATCGAACCCGCCTTTAATATACCATATTGCTTTTCCATGCCGGAAACACATAACCACACCTTTGATCGATCTCCTTTCCAGGGCAAAAACATAATTTGCCACTCTAAATTGCCACTTGATGCCTGGTTCTTTGTATATTATTATGATATCATTTACATATCAGGTATGATTAAATTTAAGGGAGGGTTTTTTTATGATTGAAAAAAGTGCTTGGAAGATCAACGGCTTCTTGGCTCTGTTTGTCGGCATCATATTGATTCCCGTAGCAGTATTAGGTTTTATAAACGAGTCCATTGGGTTGGGAATAATCTCCATACTGGCAGCGATTCTGATCTGCTCTTCTATTATCGTGGTTCAACCTAATCAGGCTCAGGTTATCACCTTTTTCGGCCGCTACATCGGCAGCGTTACTGCCAGCGGTTTTTGGATGATCACCCCCTTTTCTATGCGCACCAAGGTTTCCTTAAGGGTGAGTAACTTTAACAGCAAAACCCTTAAAGTCAATGATGTTCTGGGCAATCCGGTAGAGATCGCGGCAGTGGTGGTTTTCAGGGTTGTTGACACCGCCAAAGCCATCTTTGATGTCACCAATTATGAGCAGTTTGTGGAGATCCAGAGTGAAACCGCACTGCGCCACGTAGCCACTAAATATCCCTATGACAGTTACGGTGAAGAGGGCCTGTCACTGCGCGGCAGCGCTGATGTTGTGGCCGAAGAGTTAACCCGGGAGCTGCGAGAGAGGCTATCCCTGGCGGGGGTCGAAGTCATGGAAGCACGCTTAACCCATCTGGCCTACGCCACCGAAATAGCCAGTGCTATGCTGCAGCGCCAGCAGGCTTCGGCAATACTGGCAGCCCGGCAGATAATCGTCGATGGGGCGGTAGGTATGGTGCAAATGGCTCTATTGCGCCTGGAAGAAGACGGCATATTAGAACTTGATCAAGAGCGCAAAGTGGCAATGATCAATAATCTGCTGGTGGCCATCATTTCTGAGCGGGGTGCGCAGCCTATATTGAATACCAGCACCTTATATTAGAGGCAAGGCCATGGCTAGTATAAAAAAGAGCTTTCCACTGCGTATTGACCCCCACATCTATGCCGCCCTGGAACGGTGGGCACAGGATGAATTGCGCAGCGTAAACGCCCACATCGAGTATATTTTAAGAGATGCCTTGCTCAAGGCAGGACGTCTGCCGAAAGCGGATAATACAGAGAGAAAAGCTGAAGTTGAATAGCTTAGAGAAAATCTATGCCAATATGCGGGCCGGTTCATCCGGTCCTTTTTGACTTTAGCCTCAACCACCAAACCTTTGCCATGACTTTCCACTCACGAATGCAAGTACTCCTATGTAAATAAAACCCTGAGTGCTGTTAACATCTCAATCATGGGTAAAGATGACTCAATAGATGATGATGAAAAAAAGCAGCATGATTTAATAATGATTTCATTGCAGGTAGCCCCGCACGATCAGGCGGTCGTAATGGCCGTCCACCGGACGCAGAGGGGTGCAGGTGGTCAGCGTGATGGCCGGTTCACTGGTGGGATCTACTACGCTCCAGTCCCGGCTGTGGGTAACATAGACACGATCCACACTGTAAATATAATGAGCATTGTCATAGTAGAGTTCGATGGTATCGCCAGGTTTTAATTCGTTCAAATGCAGGAAAGGACTGCCATAGGCATTGCGGTGACCGGCGATGCTTACATTGCCAAGGCTGGGATAGCCGCTTTGGGGATAGAAACCAGGCCCCTTCTTCAGATCTTCTTCCTCAACCCCATAGCCAATCTGCAGTTCAAGTTGCAGGCTGGGAATAAGCAGGCGACCGGAAATCGGCAGGAAGTCCCGGGGCTGGCCTGCCGGGGATGTTGTGGTAGTGGTTTCCGAGGGTAGAGGATTCTGCTCTGCGGGCTGAATGTTGGCAATTGGATGAGCCCATTGGTCGTATATGCTTTGAACGTATGGAAAAGCAAGCAAAAACAAGCCGCCCAGCACCAGCAGGCCGCCCAAACACTTTAAATAAAAATTTCTTCTCTCCTGTTTCATGATCCTGCCAACTCTTCAAATACTGATGAAGCAACCGGTCCTCTTTCATGATCTAATATCTCATATGCCGCTTAAAACAACCAGCCTCAAATTTTGACTTCGGTGTAATAACCATATGCATCCATTCCGATATCAAACTGATCAATGGGTGTACCCAACTGCGTCTGATATGCAATTACATCTCTGAATTCCTCTTCAGTAACAAAACGAGGCTGCCAAAATGTTTTTAAATTATCAGTAAATATTGGATAAAGCCGAATGCACTTTTCGCCTTTTTCCTGAATTCTTAGCTGCAGCAAATAACTATACGGCGGCATCTTTCTCTGTTGGTACTCTCCATTACTGTTAAAGACGCCATTTCCGATGCTATAGAGCACCCATTTACCGTTTATTTGTTGAATTCCCTGCATCAAATGTGCACCATGGCCGATAATCAGATCAGCCCCGCAATCCATAAATGTTTTGGCATAATTCATTTGTTCTTTCAGTATCGGTCCGTAATCCGTGCCCCAATGGGCAACTAAAATGGTAAAGGCTTGAGAGGACTTAGTGCGTTTGTCTTTGGCGATCCTCTCCATCAGCTCGCCGTTCAGGCAAGCTACGCCAGGTTGATTACCCATAGCATATGATTCAAATTCATAATGTGCCGGGCGTCGGTACCAATAGCCGCTATATATGACAATTTCACCATCTCCAATGCTAATTCGCAGTGGTTCGCTGGCATCTCTGCCTGTTAATCCCGCCCCTGCCGATGGAATATCTCCTTCATTGAAGGCCTGGAGGGTTGATTTAAGTCCATGTGAACCATAATCCATGGCGTGGTTATTGCCTAAAGTCACAGCATGAATATGATTGTTCTTTAAAGAACGGATGCTTTCTTGAATCCTCCCGCCTAATACAAATGGCTTGATGCCTTTCAGGGGCGAAGCAGTTAAATCAGTGAGCACGCCTTCAAAATTAGCGATATTCAGACTTCCCTGGGCCAGGAAAGGTTGCAATACTTCAAAAGAATAATCATAGCCATACTTTGTAAGTGCATCTTCTTCTCCTCTTCTTTGGCGTTTGATGGTATAATCCTCCCCGAAATAGGTATCACCAATAAACTGAATAATAGATGGCTGTTCAACCGGGAGGTTGAATCCCCTTCTGATCATCGGATTATCCGCCCTGTCCCCCGTCCCTGCAAGCCGGTCTATGGCTTCGGCAAGCAAGTAATCGCGCTGAAAACTATCCCTGGCGCCACACACTGAGATTACGACTTTTCTTCCCCCTATATAAGTCAAGACAGTTCCTTCCCCATTGCTCGGCCCGAAAAGGAAACCGCCATATATTTTTCCGCTGGCCACCAGGTTGCTGGTGGAATTAAACAACCTGCCTTTGTATTCCACCATAGTTGTGTTGAGGATTTTTGAATATTGGGGAGGCAAAGAAAAGAAATATCTTCCCACTTTGCTCAGATCTGTTACAGTAAAGTACTGCGGTTTAGTTGTAGGCCTGCCGCTGATATTTTCGACGGCACTGGCACTCAAATTCAGCTGCCGGGCCAAATTTTTTAAAGATTTTAAGGCTTCCGAAGTCTTATCCGACATGGTTTCTGCTAATGCCAATGCCACGTCTGGCGAATTCCGGCAGACTAATAAGCTCAACAATGTATAAAGCGATACCTGTTCCCCTTCTTCAAAACCGATTGCGGCAGACGCTTTTGCCTCTCTGGCCGATGAAGAATTTATGGTTACATACTCATTTAATTTCATTTTCCCCCTGGCGATATTCTCCAGCAACAATGCCAGCAGCAACAAACTGCCCAGACCGCGGTTCACTTGAATATGAGTGTTTCCTGCACTTAGAAGCGTCTCTCCGCTTTCCGCATCGACTGCCTGCAGCCCATACCTAGAGTTGGATAAGAGCCCCCTCTTTCCGGGGGTGAATGGCGGCAGCTCATGCTGCCTTTGTATTGCCGACAATAAACTGGATCGAATCTGGCCGAAATCATTGGCCCGGCGAGACCCTTTCAGCAGAACATAATCATCGGGTTCCAGTATGCTGGCCGCATCCCTTGCACAGGTCTTAATGTCAGTATAGAAGCCCGCTACCATTTTTTCCGGTAATTCTTCAACCAAATATCTCATTTCATCTCCATACAGAAATACCAAGTCAGCTCCTGTATCAATCAGAGGTCGGGCCAGTTTTTTGTGGATTGCCCCGGCGCTGTCCCCTAAGTTTACAAGCCTCCCCAAAATACAGATTTTTTTACCCTTATGTTGAGCCGCATTTACTTTAAAGACCTCAAAAGCAGCCAGCATTGAAGCGACTGTTGCATTGTAACTGTCATCGAGTATGTATGCCGTGCCGCCTTTGGGCAATTCTGCGCTGAGTGGTTCCAAAACGGATTCCTTTAAATGAATCGTTTGTAAACGATCCGCCGCCTCAGCGGGATCGATTCCCAGCGCATGCACCGCAGCGAGAGCAGCCAGTGAATTAGAGACCATTCCCCTTCCCAGGGCCGGTAAATGATACCTGATGTGCTGATCGCCAATAACCGCCCTGACCCAGGAACCATCATCCACCGGCCGCCATTCAACCACCCGAAAATCAGCGTCTTCATGAAATCCGTAACTAATTACATTGGCTCCGTAAGCTATAACCTCAGATTTTGCCAGATCGAACTCCGGCATATCACGGTTTAATACCGCTATTCCTCCAGGTTGGATGCCCTGGGCAATACGAGCCTTCATTCTGGCTGTTTCCCGAACCGTCTTCACATTTCCACCGGTTTGTCCCAGAGCAATTTCGGTTACAACCGCAACATGGGGACGAGCAAGTTTACAAATGCCTCCCGAACGCATCCATAATGCAGAAATAGCTACCTCAATTACTATAAAATCGGGCTGTGTAACGCACTTTCCCAAAGTCAGGGCCACACCCGTCCTGGAGTTGTGATTTCCATGGGTAGACTCGACCGTGCCTTTTCCCTTCAGCAGATGCTCAACCATCATCTTGGTGGAAGATTTTCCCGAAGTGCCAGTAATCGCAATGATTTTTCCCGAATATGCATCGCGTGCAGCTAAACCTAACTTTTTGATCACATCATAAGAGTTCTCCACTAGCAGCTGGGGGATGGAGGGATCCAGACCTTTTATATGTCGTTCTACTATGGCACCGACAATTTTGTGCTGATAGTTGGGCAAGTTGGTATGGGTATCGGTCCACTCCGCATAAACCCCCATGTTACCTGTGCCCTGAAGCCATCTATTTTTATCGATGGCAACAAATAAATTACCCTGGCCCACGCAGCCGCTGGACGAAACTGCCAGATTCCAACAGTGCCAATCATCTGTAGGCTCCACGATCCATTTTCCACCAATAATATCGGTCAGCTCGTTTTTAGACCATCCTTTATGCATGGTATCCACTCCTGTAACAAATGCCTTTAAAGAGCACCAGGCTCAAGCGTGCATATTCATCATTCAATTCTGCCCTGCAGGGATAACGATCTGCTTTAAATAACTGCAGTATCCGGAAATGTTGTGCTCGATATCATCGATTCTGGACCGGAAAGAATGATGCCGGATGTAAAAGGCCCATAGTATGTTTTGGGGCGCTTTATAGTACATGGCCACCTCCGGGAAATACAAGCCATTCAACTGATGTTCCACACGATGTTCAATGGCGGCCATCAGTTTCTCTTGATCAAAAGAATCCAACAGTTCCAGGCAGTACTGGTCTGTTTTCATTTTTTCTATCATGCTGTAGGTAGCCATTAATAATTCCAATAAGGTTGGATAGGTGGTTTCCCTGCTTAAGCAAAAGTCCAAAATACCACTGGCATTTTTCAGGTTGAATTCTATGTACTTTTTCTCCGCCCTGTGTTTAAACAGCTCATTGGAGCAATAGCTGAGCCAATGGTCCTTTTGGCGCCAGTACTCGTTGTTGATAAAATATTCAAAGGCTAATTCCACCATATTGAGCCAGCGCTCATTTTTATCTATGTCATACAACCTCATCAAAGCAAAAGCCGCTTCGCCGTTGTAGTATACGGTGCGGAATTTTTCCTTAATGGAAAGATCGGGAAAATTCAAAACATGGACGTAGGATCCCTCTTGTTTATCTTGAAAATAGCTGATGCCCTCAGCCAGCTGCTTCATCAGCTGAACATACCTACGGTCATCGAACACGGCGGTATACTTGGAAAAGGCCAGAATAGCGGTTGCATTGGCACCCAGCTTTATTTCGTTGTCACTGGTACGTTCCACCACGAATGCCCGGGTAACCCCATCTTCACCCTCCAACAACTCTATCCCTTCATTGGCCAAATAATCCAGGGCCAAGATGATGGCCTGCCCTAGTCTTTCATCTTTAGTGATCTCAAATGCTTCAATCATAGAATAAGTGGTGCTGGCATGGCGCAGGGTATTATAACCTGGGATCTCCTTATTAAAACAGGGAAAATACCCATAACGGAACTTGCCTGAATCGTCAACTTGATCAGCCAAATAGCCTGAGGATTTTTCGATTACTGACCGCAGCAAGCCTTCATCAATAACCTCTATGACGCGGCGGCCATTGTTGAGCCAATCATGATTCAGATGGTAGCAATCAGTTCCATCATGGAAAAACCCAGTCGTTGAAAATAACCATACTTTCTTGCAGGAATTTTCATCTAATTCTAATTTAAGCCCCAGTTTATATCTGATATGGGCCATGATATTCTTCCAGGAAATTTGTTTTTTAGGGGATTCTTTATTGCCGTAGATAAATACATTGGCATTGACTTCCTGTTCTAAAAAAGCCAGATTGAACATCTCATCCAGGGCGATGCCTTCTCTGAAATAATTAGTCTTAATGCTGGAAACATACTCGATAAAGGCATCAAATGAATACTCTTGAATATCTTTGACCAGATCCGCTTTTACCCACAAAGGCTGCAGATTCAGCTTTTTCACTTTTTTATTCATGTTATTTACTGCATTTTTCCAGCTCGATTCAATGGAATTGCCGATGCCATTACATACGTAGGCACGCGACTTGCCATCACTAAAAGACAGAAAAACAATATACCTCGGATCTTTATCAAAATGTAATTTCATATTACCTGTTACTGCTTCTGCCTGCCCAAGGATCCTCTGTTTCAGTTGATCAAGCCTGGCTTTCAGAGCAATAGCTTCGGGGTTATTAAAATGCATGGAAAATATTCCTTTCTGCCTTTATTTTATTTATCGCCTCGGAAGCAGCATGAATTAAGTTCTTTTCTTCAGCAACTTCTGGCCCCCCGGGCAATAAAACAGGGTTCACCAAAACAGAGCCTGATTCTATTATAAAGAATCAGGCTCCGTTGATAAATCCGCTATGATCCGATCTTAAGCAGATAACTATTCTTTCTTATTGGTGTTTCTTCTTAATCCCAGCCCGGCTAGAAGCATCCCCAGTCCGGCCAAAGACAGCAGACTGCCTGCAGCACCTGTTTTCGGCAACTCTCCAACGGGATCCACGTCCCCTAAGGGTACTTCCTCATCCGGTATATCAACATCCCCATCGATATCAGCGTCGGCATCGGCGTCTGCGTCTGCGTCACTGTCAGAGTCACTATCGGAATCGGAGTCGCTGTCGGAGTCAGAATCACTATCAGAGTCTGAATCGCTGTCGGAGTCTGAATCACTGTCGGAGTCTGAATCACTATCGGAATCTGAATCACTATCGGAATCTGAATCACTATCGGAATCCGAGTCACTGTCAGAATCTGAGTCGGCATCGGCATCGGCATCCGCGTCAGCGTCTGCATCGGCGTCTGCGTCGGCATCGGCGTCTGCATCGGCATCGGCGTCAGCATCAGCGTCGGCATCGGCATCGGCGTC